>JAUYMX010000527.1 GCA_030699345.1 Methylococcaceae bacterium | reverse complement strand
AGCAACGCAGGAGCAGTTGCCGAGGCGAAGCAAAAGAAAGTAGCTCGCCTGTCGGTGCGAGAACCGACATTAAAACAAACTGTCGCGATAGCGACACCAGCGATTCTTGAGTATCAATAAAGGTCATTTCTTTTAGATTGCATAACATCAGTAAATAATTGAATTTACCGAGGTGCACCAAAAGTCGGGCATTTACACAGTTGGGGCTGAATCATGACTTGGAAATACGCAATCGCAACGATAGTTGGGGCACTCATGGTGGGTTTTGTCTGGTTACAACCGGTGTCGGTCAGTTTTCTTAAATACCTGATTTGGGCCTGTTCAGCGTCTACAAAAACCGAAAAGGGCAGCATCGAATTTCGTGGAGCCCATATTCATTATGTTGCTTATGGTCAGGGCGAGCCGGTATTGCTGTTGCATGGCGGGCTGAGTAATAAACTCAGCTGGTTTGCGCAAATACCCTGGTTGGTGGCTTCCGGGCGCAGAGTTGTGCTAATTGATACCCGTGGCCATGGCGATTCCACCCTCGGGGATGCCGAGCTTAATTATCATGTGTTTGCCGAAGATACGCTGCAAGTGCTGGATCGCTTGGAGATAAAACGCACCGATATTATCGGCTGGAGCGACGGCGGTATCATTGCCCTGATATTGGGGCGAGAGGCACCCGAACGCGTGGGCTGTATCGTTGCGATCAGTGCCAATTTTCAGCCATCGGGCTTACAATTTTCTGCAGCCGAAGCGCATGATCAGGCGCGCTCCACATTCAAAAACAAAATCATTGCCTGGCTGCAAAACCGCTGGTCGGGCGCAGTTAAAAACGATGAGCTTCTGGTAGAAAAGATCAATACGCTATGGCAGACAGCGCCACAATTTGAACATGCCGATTTACAGGCGATTGTTGCCCCAACCCTAGTGGTTGCCGGAGAATACGACGTGATCGATCCGGACCACACCATCGAGCTGGCGAGAAACCTGGCCAACAGCAAACTTGAAATTGTCATGTGGGCGGGCCACTCCGCACATATTAGCCATGCTGCGAAGGTCAACCCATTGATTGCCGAGTTTTTAAATATCCCGCGTCCGATTTAATCTCGCTTAAGTTATACCCATTTCACATCAAATGTTGGTGCCTTTACTACCTCTCCTGCTGGAGAGGGCTGGGGTGAGGAGATTTAAAAAACGAAATTTGAGCTACAAAAGTATAAAAACAACATCCAGTCTTCCTTGGCTCATTCACTGTATTATCGGCCTATGAAAATCAAAAAAACATTGTTACTTATCGGTCTCTTAGTGGCGACTGCAACACTTGGATTTTGGTGGATGCCGCCTATCAATCCGCCGATCCTCCAAAAAATTATAGATACCGACAACTTGGCAGGGATAACCCTCGCCGAACCGCTTTGGGGCTCACAAGGCTTGGCGGTGGTGTTTGTCGATACGCAAAAATTCCCCGCACGTAAGCTTGCCAAGCGTGTGGCGGCAAGCGGTTTATCCGTAGCCGTTATCGACAGCTGGCAGGTGCTTAATAATTTCAATTTTGAAACCAAGCAATGCTTGGATTACCAATTTGTCGATAAATCGATAGCAGCACTGACAAAAGAACTGCCCATATCTGCGTTGATTCCCGCTTGGCTTGCAGAATACCTGCCGTTCAGTGCAGCAAATCGTCTCATCGTTACCGGCATTGCCGAAGGTGCGCTGTTGCCGTTTATCCATGCGCAAGGGCAAAATAATGCCACTAATCTGTCTATCGGATTTTCGATTGAATTGCCCACCGATTTAGCGTTGTGCCCGCCGCTATCCAGTCAACATGAGAACGAAAAAATCAACCTGATCTCCGTGGACGGTCTCAAAAGTAAATGGCGTTCGGTATGGACCGATCAGCCCAAAGCCGAAACCGGCGTTTTTATTAAAAACTTAGGCGATGTTGAGACACGAATAGCTGCTTACGATACCCCGCTTGATGCGCTATTGCTCGATGAACTCAATGCCGCTGTAGGCAAGTCGACCGGATCGGCACCGATGCCGGTGGTGGAAGTGCCGGTAGCCAAACACAGTGATACCGTGACGCTGTTTTATTCCGGTGACGGCGGCTGGCGTGATCTGGATAGAACCATTGCCGGAGAAATGGCCGCGTTGAATTATCCCGTGGTGGGCGTCGATGTATTGCGTTACTTCTGGGAACACAAAACGCCCGAGCAAGCCGCCACCGACCTAACCGCAACGATGGCTTATTACCGCAAACACTGGGGTGTGAAATCATTTGTATTGGCAGGTTATTCTTTCGGTGCTGACATCTTGCCTGCAATCTACAACCGTTTGCCGCAACAGGATAAAGACAGCGTGCCGTTGTTGGCACTGATAGCGCTAGCCAATCATGCCGATTTTGAAATCCATGTCTCCGGCTGGCTGGGAAAAAGCGGCGCCGAGCTGCCACTGGCACCGGAGCTGGCGCAAATACCCAAAAACAAGATTTTGTGCATTTACGGCAAAGAAGAAATTGCCGAAACCGCTTGCACGAGTCTGCTGAATACCGAAGCCAATATTCTGGAATTGCCGGGTGGACATCATTTTGATGAGGATTATCCAAAGTTAACCCGGAAAATTTTGGACGTGTATCAGCAGCATGGGATTAATTAATGAATCCATATCCCCGCACACGCGTCATTAACATACAGTTAAGGATTTTTCCGTTAAGCCGTTCATGCCCTTTGACTGTACTCAGGAGAGCGTTCGACATGCTCTCAAGAAACAGCTTTTTTATGCTTAAAAAATCGTAACTATTCAGGGACTTTAAGTTCTATAAAATCCGGGCTCAGGCAAGGAGCCGCTGTTGTGGGAGCGACGCCTACGTCGCGACGTAGGCGTCGCTCCCACAAATTTGCTGAACAGTTACATAAAATCAACTATTGATAAGCGGGCAATAAAATTAAAAATCGTCTCAAACAGCGTCTGTTTCTAGATAACGCCATGCCGCCGACAGGGGGCTTGTTTTGCTCACCACGAACGGAACGCCTGGAATTTTAAAATACCGTTCGCATTTATGCTCTGTGGGTACTGAGTTTTTCGAGGTTCCCTAAATTGCCACGTTATTTGTTGATTTTCTGCACCATGATTTGCAACTGTTCAAGTAATTCATCACCTAATGCTTGAAGTTCGTCTAGCCTTTTCAGCGCTTCTGAATTATGGCCTTGAACTTGAAGCTCTATTAGTTCGTTGGCGATAAGATGCAGTTGCCGGTGCAAAGATTCAGTAGTCTGAAAAGCAGGTAATTCGGCATGTCGTAGTCTATTGTCGCCGCTTTCCAGCCAGGCCATGAAGCGACATGCGCGGTAATCAAACAATTGCGGCAGCTCTCGTTCGCCGGTCACGTAGGCTGTTATGGCGGCGATCCAGGCGCGGTGTTCTACACCTGCAAACAACAGCGGTATATCGTTGCGGTTTACTGACGGTAGATCTATCCAGGCCGGGTCCGGACGCCAGTTTGCCGTCCAGTGTGGCAACTGGTCAGCCGGCATGGGTCTGGCAATGCCGTAGCCTTGGGCCAAGTCGCAGCCGAGTTGTAACAGCAGTTCACCATGTGCCAAGGTTTCTACCCCTTCGGCAATCACGTCGCGGCGGAAAGCTGTTGCCAAGCCAAGTACACCTTCGACGATAGCCAAGTCATCCGGGTCGTCGAGCATGTCACGCACGAAGCTTTGGTCGATTTTGAGCAGTGTTACCGGCAAGTGTTTCAGGTAAGTCAGCGACGAATAACCGGTGCCGAAATCATCCAGAGCGAACTTAACGCCGATTTCCCGGCAGTCATGAATAATTCGAGAGACTTTGCCTATATCTTCCAAGGCGCTGGTTTCCAGCACTTCTAGTTCAAGACTGCTGGGCATGATGTCAGGATGCGCGGCCAGAATGGCGCGCAAGCATTCAACAAAATCCGACTGCTGTAATTGGCGGGCGCTAATATTGACGCTGACCGGGATATTTAAACCTTCAGCATGCCAGGTTTCCATTTGCGTCAGCGCGGTGTCGATGACCCATTCGCCAAGTTCAACGGCCAGCGGATGGTCTTCGATGACCGGCAGAAAGACTATTGGCGGCAATAGGCCTCTTTCCGGGTGCTGCCAGCGGATGAGTGCTTCTGCGCCGATCACGGTGCCGGTGCGCATGTTCACCTTGGGTTGGTAGTACAGCACGAATTCGCGCTTAGTCAGGGCCTCGCGAATGTGCCCCAGACTTTCATGATGACCACGGATACTGCTGTCTTGCACAGCATCAAAGACGTGGTAACGATTTTTACCGGCCTGTTTAGCGACGTACATGGCTTGATCAGCCTGGCGCAGTAATTGATCGGCATCAATATCCTCGTGCTGCGGATAGAAGGTAACACCGAGACTGGCTGAGACTTGTAAGGTAAGGTCGCCGACATGTACAGGTTCAGCC
>JAUYMX010000521.1 GCA_030699345.1 Methylococcaceae bacterium | reverse complement strand
ATGGCGCGCAAGCGAGTACCGCGCTGGAGTTCAGCGATAACGTCTTTGTCATCAATAGTTTTTCGAAATATTTTGGCATGACCGGTTGGCGTATAGGTTGGCTGGTGGTTCCTGAAGGGTATGTTGACGCAACCGAAAAGCTGGCTCAGAACATATTTATTGCGACATCGACAGTCTCACAATATGCCGCACTTGCAGCGTTTGAACCTGGCACGATAGATCTGCTTGAACTCAGGCGGCATGAATTCGAACAACGGCGCGATTTTCTTTACCAACGATTATTGGCACTTGGTTTTGATTGCCCAGTTAAACCCGAAGGTGCATTTTACATCTATGCCAACTGCAGCAAATTTACCGACGACAGCTTCAAGTTTGCGCTGGATTTTCTGGAAACTGAAGGCGTAGCGATAACCCCCGGCAAGGATTTCGGTAATTACCATGCCGAACAACATATCCGTTTTGCCTATACAACATCGATAGAAAATTTACGTATTACAATGGAAAGATTAGAAAAATTTATAACCTGAACGCCTCTTGCCCAATAGTTTTCCCTCACAAAAACACCTCGTGTCATAACCAAAACGCCAAATTGACTATCCCCGCATTAAATAATCCAGATTAAAGACAATCCGCACGATTAATAGCAGAGAAATTCTTAAAACCCTTGACTAGCAAATAATAATCATTATCATTTGCAAAAAGGCGATCTTTTTACTCCCTCATTTTTACTCTGAAAAATACACTTGGTGAGCAAGGTAATATTTTATGAAATTGTTTCGAACGAGGTTGTCATGTTAGATAAAAGAATCAACGCTCCGATACGCCCGGAACTACCGCAGTTACATGCCGCAACTTGCCTGTTGATGACCCGGTTCATCAATGGTCGTCATTGCCCGACGCTGGCTCATTTAATCGTACAACAACTTAGTTCTTTGCTGGCCCATCCAGAACTGGAACAGTTTCCGGATAGCTGCAATATGTATCAGCAATTATTGGAGCATTGGCAAAAAGTATCTGCTCTGTTACTTGAACAACAAACGGTCGGGCAACGACAGCGCCAATATCATTAACTCGTTAAATCGACAATTTATAAACTCATGAAAAAGCCACCTAACAATCCGACAACCGACTTAGCCGAGCCGCAAAGCGAGCGCGAACTTGCTGCTGGCAAACTCCGGTTTAACAGCCGACTGTTGTTCGGTACGCAAAATGAAATTGTTATCGAACACCAGGGGGATGACTACCGTCTCCGCATCACCAGCAACGGCAAACTGATTTTGACTAAATAGATTAACCCGATTCAGCGGTACAGCCAGCCACTCAGCCCGTTCGGGCCAGGAAGCCAGCCAACCTTTACTCAGACACGAGGTATGGCTATGTCAGTACATTCTTTTAAATTATTGGATTTTCCGGCATCCGCCGCTCAAAATCCCACGATGATTCCACGCAGCAAAATAGCCGCCGGATTGTTTGCCGTCGTTAATACTAATAGCACAAGCAGCTTAGCAATTGGCCAAAACAATCCTGCTAAACGGCGCACGTCGAATTTCCACAGCCCCATCAAACGCCGTGAAGCCTTGCTCGGTATTTCGCTAACTCTGGCACTGCATCTACTATGGTTTTTCACGGCACCGGTCACCGAAAAGCAGGAGGCCGTCACGCCGCCGCAACCCATCATGGTGGAATGGCTTAGCAATTCACAATCTCAGGCGGAACCGGTTAAACCGCCGTCGCAACCAACCCCGAAAATAGTAAAGCCAGCCGTCAAACCCAAGGTGCAACCTCGAAAAGTGGCGGTTATCCCCCCAAAACCGGTCATCGCCACCTCCAGCACGGCAACGACAGCTACGATTACCAAACCAATAGAAATACCGCCAGTTCCGGCGACGACTATTGCTGTTACCAATCCGGCACCTGCCGCGACATCAGCATCACCAAACAGCAGTGCCGACGATGCGCCGGTCACGCTGCCGCATCTCAATGCCGACTATTTGAACAACCCGGCACCGGACTACCCCCCGGCTTCTCGCGAACTCAGCGAGCAAGGCCGAGTGCTCCTGCGCGCCATGATCAATACCGACGGTACGGTCGCCCAAGTGGTATTGCGTAAAAGCAGCGGTTTTGATCGCCTGGATCAGGCTGCGCTGGATACTGTTAAAAATTGGCGATTTGTTCCGGCCCAACGCGGCGAACAAAAAGTATCGGCCTGGGTTGTGGTACCCGTTGCATTTTCACTTGAAGGATAAACGTATGGATTTCAAACATTTTTTGGCACAAAACGATACGGTCGGCTTGTTCCTGTTTGGCTTGCTGATCAGCATGTCGATGGCCAGCTGGTATTTTATTGTCATCAAGGCTTGGCAAGGCAGACAGGCGCGCCGCCGTAGCGAGCACTTCTTAAACAATTTCTGGGATGCCGCTTCGCTGGACGATGTCGCGCAATCGCTGAATCAACACCCTGCCAGCGAACCGTTTGCGCATTTAACTTACCACGCTATGACCGCCTCCCGGCACCACGCCGCGCATGGCGCGCATCGCCTGCATGAAGCTGGTTCCGCCCCGGAGTTTTTAACCCGCGCCATGCGCCGTGTGATCGACGAGGAAACCGCGCAACTGGAATGGGGTCTGACTGCGCTAGCGTCAATTGCCAGTACCGCACCGTTTGCCGGTCTGTTCGGCACCGTCTGGGGTGTTTACCACGCATTGATCGGTATTGGTCAGGGTGGCCTGGGGACGCTCGATCAAATTGCCGGGCCGGTGGGTGAAGCCTTGATCATGACTGGACTGGGGCTAGCTGTCGCTATTCCAGCGGTACTGGCTTACAACGATTGTTCTCGCTCTAACCGGCTGGTGCTGGCCAAGCTGGATGCTTTTGCCCACGACTTATTCGCCTTCCTCACCACCGGCGCGACTGTGCCGCTTAACTCCGGAGGTGCGTAATGGCATTCGGCGGTTTCGATCAAAGCAAGAACACCCACCCGGTTGCGGAAATCAACATGGTGCCTCTGATTGACGTGATGCTGGTATTGCTGATCATTTTCATGATCACCGCACCGATGATGACGCACACGGTAAAAATCGACCTACCGAAAGCGGGTAATCAGGCGCAGCCGGAGAAAACCGAACATATCGCCTTGTCCATAAAACTTGACGAGCAGTTATTCTGGAACGAAACGCCGGTGTCGCGCGACGAACTGCAACAACGTCTGCAACAAATCGCCAGTCAGTCGCCGCAGCCGGAATTGCACATCAGGGCAGACCAAACTGCGCAGTACCGGCTTATCGCTGAAACGTTGGCCGATGCCGCCAAAGCAGGCGTTACCCGTATCGGTTTTGTGTCCGAACCTGAAACTAACAAACAATAAATCAACCAGCCACCCAGCGTTTCCCGCCAGGCAGCCAACAATTTTTACTCAAGCTAACTAGTGGGAAACGTATGTCCAAAAATAATTCAAGCACAACAGCTAAATGGCGATTGGGGGCTTTGTTGCCGCTGGGCGCAGCACTGAGCGGCATGGCAATGGCATCCGAGCCGGTTGAAGAACCTACGGCGAATGAGGGGCAGGAAATCATCCTAAAAGACGTCAAGGTCAAAGCCAACCGGGAAAAACAAGCCAACCGTTTCAAAGCTGAGACTTCCAGCACCGGCAGTAAGACTGAAATGGCGCTTCGAGATATTCCGCAATCGGTCAGCGTCGTTAAAAAGGAATTGATCCAGTCGCAAAATGCCTTCAGCTTGCGCGATGCATTGAAGAACGTCAGCGGCCTGACCATTGCCGCCGGTGAAGGCGGACGTACCGGCGACTCGATCACTTTACGCGGTTTTGCCGCCAGCGCCGATCAGTACCTGGATGGCGTCAAGGATAACGGCCAGTACAATCGCGATACCTTTTTTATCGAGAGAGCCGAAGTGCTAAAAGGCGCCTCGTCAATTCTGTTCGGTCGTGGCGCCACCGGCGGCGTGATCAATCAAGTCGCCAAAAAACCTACCGGTAAAACCGGTATTAGCGGCGGTTTTACTTACGGTCTTTATGATTTTAAACGCACCTCGCTCGACGCGGAATCAGCCTATAAAGATTTGTCTGCACGACTCAATTTCATGTACCAGGATGCCGGTTCGTTCCGTGACTACAATTCAACCAATCGCTGGGGCATTGCACCGTCGTTCGCATTAAAGCTGACACCGGATACCGACCTGTCTTTGAATCTGCTGCACCAAGAGGAAGAAGGCGTATTCGATTACGGCGTGCCGATGGTCAAAGGCAGGCCCGCCGATGTACCAATCAACACCTTTTATGGTTTTGCCGATAATCGCTTGATGGACACCGATGTCAACGTTGCCACCGTGGCGCTAACGCATAGATTTAATTCGGACTTTTCGGTGAAAAACAGTGTCCGTGTCGGTGAATATGAGCGTAAATACCTGACGCATCTGTTCAGCGGTGCCGCTACCGGCAGCGGTTTGAATGCCACGATTAACCGTACCCAGGCCTTACGGCTGAATACCCAGGAAAACGTCTACAACCAAACCGACTTTGTCTTTAAAAAACCTTTGCTTGGCTTTAACAATACCTTGATGTTCGGCAGCGAATTCGGTTGGGAAGACTACGATTTCAAGTCGAAAAACTCCTTCAGGGCCAATGGCACGAGCACCACTTTCCCCATTTCAATTTTCAACCCGGTATCGGCACGCAGTACTGCAATTTTAGCCAGCGATTTTAGCGGCACGCTGGCTACCAACCGCGCGACGCATGCGCAAACCTATGCCGGTTATGTGCTGGACCAGTTCGAAATTTCACCCGAGTGGAAACTGTTGGCCGGTACCCGCTACGATGTTTTTGAAGCCCAGCAGGAAGACCGCTTGGGTGTCGCCAACTTTGAAAGCAGTGTCGACCAATGGAGTCCGCGCGGCGGCATCGTCTGGCAGCCAAGCAAGACGCAGTCCTACTATTTCAGCTACGGTAAATCCTTCAATCCTTCCGCCGAAAGCCTGAGTTTGTCGGCCAATAACGTCAACCTGCCGCCGGAACAAAACCACAATTACGAAATCGGCGCCAAGCTGGATTTTTTCGATAACCGCCTGTCTGCCACCGCCGCCTTGTTCAGGCTGGAAAAAACCAACGCCCGCACCACCTCACCGCTCGATCCGAATCTACAGATATTGGCAGGCGAACAACGCACCGATGGCTTTGAGCTGGGACTGGCGGGCGAAATTTTACCGCGCTGGGATGTGTCGGTGACTTATGCCTACCTGAATGCCGAGATTACCAAGTCCAACAACTCCGCAGTCGGCTCTGTCAGCGGCCTGACCAAATCGTTTCAGGGCATGACCTCCACCAATGTGCCCGAGCATAGCGGTGTGGCCTGGACCAGCTACCGACTCACCGATAACTGGGAAATAGGCGGCGGCGTGTTTTATGCCACCGACCGTTACGCCGACAATGTTAACGAGGCGGTGCTGCCGGGTTACGCCAGGCTGGATGCGGTACTGGCTTATCATCAAAAACATTATGACGTGCAATTGAATGTCTTTAACTTGACCGATACCGTCTATTACGAATCCGGCCAGCAGAATTCGGCATTGCCGGGCACGCCGGTTACCGGGCAGTTGTCGGTTAATTTTAAGTATTGAGGCAGTTGTGTTTGATACTGAGAAACTGCGTCGCTATCGCGACAGATTATTTTAATGTCGGTTCCCGCACCGACAAGCGGAATACTTTCTTTTGCTCCGCCAAAAGAAAGTATTCAAAGAAAAGGCGGCCCGGTTGCCGCTTGCTTCCTGCGCTCCGGTATATTTGCCGGGGGTTACCAGAAGGGGCATCCATGCCCCTCTGGCAACGGGCGAAATCCATTTCGCCCTCCTGCGGACGATTCCCGGCAAATATACCGGTGCTCGGCGCGGCATACGGGAGTAAAGCCAGCCGTACTGGGGAATACCTAATAATTAACACTTAAAATCATAAATTACACACATGAAAACTGTCTATGAACAATTATCGCCGCCAGCCACCCGCCCGCCCAAAACCAATGGTGGATATTTGTTCTTACCTAAATCGCTGTCGCGCGGCGCATTCCTGAAATGGTTGCGCCGCACTCATGCCTGGATTGGCTTATGGGGAGCAGCGCTGGGGCTGTTGTTCGGCTTTTCCGGCATCTTGCTTAATCATCGCGACATCATGAAAATTCCGGCCGCTAAAATGGAACAAAAAGAAATCCAACTATCGCTGCCGGAACCCCGCCCTGCCGATCCCAAAGCGATGGCAGCATGGCTGGGACAAACCTTAAATATAGACACCGACCATGCCAGAGCTCGTCGCGAAGCTGGTAAAACTGTGACCTGGAATAACACCCAGATCCAACAGCCGCCACTCTGGCAAATTAATGTGCGTAATCCCCAGCGGATGATGCAGGCTGAATACTGGGAAGGCAACGCCTTCGTCAGCGTCAAACAAGGTGAAGGCAATGTGTTCTCGGTGCTGACCAATCTGCATAAAGGCACTGGGTTGGGCGTGGGCTGGGTGTTGTTGGCCGACACGGTGGCCGGTGGTTTGATCGTATTGAGTTTGACCGGCACCTTGTTGTGGACACGATTGCATGGCCGTCGACTGGCGGCGGCAGGGCTTGGCTTCGGTTCGCTGAGTTTGGCGGTATTTTTCGCGTTGCAGGCTATCGGAGGATAAGTCATGTTGATAGAAATCCCGGAACTGCTTTCCGGCCAAACTTTGCAAAAATGCCGGGATCTTCTGACCGATGCGCCGTGGGCAGACGGCCGCATTACTGCGGGTACGCAGTCGGCGCAGGTAAAAAATAATCTGCAATTGCCGGAGCAGACTCCGCAATGTCAGTCGGTCCGGGCGCTTATCTTGGAAGCTTTGCATCAGAATGCGCTGTTTTTATCGGCGGCGCTGCCAAAACGGATCTTTCCGCCGCTGTTTAATCGCTATGAAGGTGAACACAATACCTTCGGCAACCATATCGACAATGCCATTCGCTACTGCGCGGTGACCGGCCAGCGGGTACGTACTGATTTGTCGGCCACAATATTTTTAAGTGATCCCGATAGTTACGATGGTGGTGAGCTGATTATCGAAGACACCTACGGCGAACATAGCGTCAAACTGGCGGCCGGTGACATGGTGCTGTATCCCGGCTCCAGCCTCCACAGGGTGGAACCGGTCACCCGCGGCGCACGCGTAGCCTCGTTTTTTTGGATTGAAAGCATGGTGCGCGAAACCGAACGCCGCCGCTTATTGTTTGAAATGGATATGTCGATCTTGGAATTACGCAATACCCAAGGCGACAGTAGACCTGCGGTTAATTTAACCGGCTGCTATCACAATCTATTAAGGATGTGGGCGGAGGCTGATTAAATCCTTCGGCTGTTCGACAAGCTCAAAGCTCAGGATGAACGGTAACTTATTGATTTCGTTCGTAGTGAAGCAAGCTGCAGGTGCGAATTCATTCGCACTATGCGGATAAATCCGCACCTACCCGGTCTTGCCTAGTCGTCAAAAATAGGGAGCCTCGAAAAACCCTGCACTTCGATAAACTCAGCACTCACAGGGCATAAATGCGAACGGTGTATTAAAAATCAAAGAGTTCCGTTCGTGGTGAAGCAAGCGGTAGGTGCGAATTCATTCGCACTATGCGGATAAATCCGCACCTACCCGGTCTTGCCTAGTAGTCAAAAATAGGGAGCCTCGAAAAACCCTGCACTTCGATAAACTCAGTACCCACAGGGCATAAATACAAACGGTGTATTAAAAATCAAGGAGTTCCGTTCGTGGTGAGGCAAGCTGTAGGTGCGAATTCATTCGCACTATGCGGATAAATCCGCACCTACCCGGTCTTGCCTAGTCGTCAAAAATAGGGAGCCTCGAAAACCCCTGTACTTCGATA
>JAUYMX010000517.1 GCA_030699345.1 Methylococcaceae bacterium | reverse complement strand
GTCATCGGATCGCCATCCCACTCGGCGGCGATGTTGTGATAACACAACGCAATCAGGCCTTGGCTTTGCGCACTCACCCAGCCTGGTAACAACGCAAGCACCAAGATACAAAACAGATTGCGTATGCTCAAAATCGTAAATCAGCCGTCAGATACATGAACCAGTTTTTGGTCAGGCCATCGTCATAATAGTGATAGCCTCTGACGCCGCCGTAGGACAGTTCAAAGCGTGCCAGCGGTGTTCGTATTGAACATTGCCGACGATGTTGGATCCATAGTTTTGCTGCCAATAATTCCCGACCGATAGCGCCAGTTTTTGGTGAAAGGCGGTTTCGTAATGGCGATAGGTGAGAAAGTCGTTATCGAGAGTGAAAGATACCGAAGCATCCTTATCTGGGCTGTAATAAGCACTGGAACCGTACTCACCATCAGGAAATAAGAATTTATTGCGAGTATTGGCAGAAAATCCGGTATTAACATAAGTCGCCAATTTATAGACCGGCCCACTGATCCAGCGTTCAAAGTACGTTCCATCGATACCGTAACGGTTATTGCCGTCACTGAAGTTGTAATACCTGCTGGCGACAGTAAAAAAACGAGATTCGTTGACCTTATAAGTCGTACCCAGCATTGCCGATTTTGCAGTGATGGCGTTATATCTTTCGTAAATTTTCGTATTGTCGTTTTTGTCTCTTTTATCGACTACGCCGTTTAAAGCACGCAAGGAGATCTCATTATCGCGGCTGCTCAAACGCGAGAACACCTGCCAGTTGTCATTTAATTGATATTCAAGACCTAAGTCCAAACCAACAACTTCATCGCTGAAATTATCGTAATGTACTTCCGCAGTGGCTGTCGTACTGTGCCCGGAATACTCAAGACCTGCGCCATAATGCCTCAAGTAGCGACGTCCTTCTTTAAACGACCAATTTTTCCAACCATCATGCGTAATTACGCGGTAATTTTCTGCTATAGGTCTTGACTAAAGAAAACCATACACAGTGATATCGTCAGTTCCTATCACAGGACTGGCAACGTTATTGGCGTTGTCGCTCA
>JAUYMX010000503.1 GCA_030699345.1 Methylococcaceae bacterium | reverse complement strand
ACCATTTTTCATCATTCTTGGCTTTAGCTTCTCTAGTCGCGATGACATTCTCTTCCAGGGCTTTCAGCTCATTGGTTTTTAATTCCAAATCATGATGAATCTCAGCAAGCTCAGCTTTGGTACTTTCATCTGGCTTAGCTACAACCGGCGCTTTGGCCGCGGCATCTTCAACTCTTTCAAACGTACCCATTTTTTGCCGACGAGGGCTGGGTTCTGCATAGATTTGTTTGGTTTTGGTATCGACATAAAGTTCAATAGCAAATGCTGAAGTCGTCACGCTCGCGCTCAATATGGTCGCAACTGCCAAGGTCAATTTAGATAAGGTCATATCCTGCTCAGGTAGTGATTAAAAAAACTCCGGCAAGAATATGTCAGCAATATGACAGCTTTATGACGACATTGTTACAGTTGTGTGACAACGCAACAAAACACAGGATTGTTGTACCGACGCAAAAAATACCAGCCATTTTTCTGGATGCTGGTAATTCTTAAAACAAAACCAATGAGTTAGATATTGGCTTTTCTGCCACAAACCGCAATCAACTGTTTGCCAGACCAAGGCCTTAACGTACAATTGCGCAGCTTTGGCGTAAGCCTTTATTAGTTGTCGTCGGCTGGGTAGCCATACCATTAAGTTAAGCCGTTCGTGGTGAGCTTGTCGAACCATGAACGGCTTAACGATGAACTTCGGATTTTTCCGTTCACCCTTCGACAAGCTTCACCACAAGGGTAATCTATGGACAGACGAACGGAAAAACCCTTAACTTAATGGCAGTGTGAGTAGAGGCGGCAGCCGAAAACGCATTGGCGTGCCATGTTGGGTTTCGCGTTGCGGTATTGATTTTTAAATTTAAAGAGTTGCCTTCACTGTTAGGAAAGCGCTGAACAAATCGATTTTGCTCATGGTTCGACAAGCTCTCGGCAACTGCTCCATTCGTTGTCCTAGCTCCTGCATCCCTGCAGTCGACCACGAACGAAATCGATAAGTTACCGTTCATCTGTCCTTAGACCACCCTTGAGGTGGAGCTTATCGAAGGATTTAATCAGCGCTTCCTTAGCAAACTGTATTTACACATAGGACATTATTACTCATGGGCATACTCAGCATTCTGCTCTGGACACCGATTATTGGGGTCTTGCTGCTGACTTTAACCCCCGGCCGACACGCCGCCCTACTCCGCGGTATCGCCCATTGTTTCAGCACCCTC
>JAUYMX010000474.1 GCA_030699345.1 Methylococcaceae bacterium | reverse complement strand
TCATGCCGCCCATGACCACACCAATCAGGCGTTTGCCGTTTTGCTGCGCTGAACCGATCAAATTAAAACCTGAGCCGCAAGTGAAGCCGGTTTTCATACCTTCCGCACCTGGATAGTTGGCAGTAAATTTATTGATGGCGCGTAGGTCGGAGCCCCTGAAGTTAAGGCTATGAGCAGAAAAATAATGATAATGTTCAGGGAAATTGCGCAATGTTTTCAACGCCAGCAAGGCCATATCCCGAGGTGTGGAAACCTGCAAGTCATTGGGTAAACCGGTGGCATTCATGAATTGACTGTTGTACATGCCCAGAGTATGGGCTTTCTCAGTCATTAAAACGGCGAAATTTTCCTCGGAACCGCCGATATGCTCAGCTAAAACTACTGATGCATCATTGGCAGAGCGGGTAATAATTGCGAGTACGGCGTCTTTTACAGTTATATGCTCACCGGTTCTTAAGCCCAATTTGCTATTGGGTTGCCGAGCCGCATGGCTGGACGTGGTCATGGTATCTGATAACTTTAGTCGGCCGGATTTTACGGCGTCAAAAGTCATATACACGGTCATCAATTTGGTAAGCGATGCAGGATACCAAGCATGCGTTGCATTTAATTCATGAAGCACCGCGCCGCTTTCGGCATCAATCACAATGGCCGCATGGCTCGCGGAGCTGACACTGGGCATAGTCAGCATGCAAATAGCATTCAAAAGTAACAGCAAAAATTTCAGGTGAGCCATGTAACAGAATTTAGAGGTGGATTGTGGAAGTAAAACCCGATGCCAAATAGGCGGGGAGTGAAAACGACAAAGATAATGTAGGGCAAAATTCAGAATTTTTGCAATAACTATTCAGTTACCTGCAAAATATTGCTTTTTACCAGCATACAAAGCGACATTTAAGTGCTTCGGTTTGTTGTTAACTGCGTCACATTCTAACAAACCCAGCGGACTGGCGAAAAGCTAATTTTCCGTAGACATCGAGTGGGATAGTTTTTTTGCAGTCCGCCGATAAGCAGAGCCCAAAGAAAAGCCGGGCAAGCCCGGCTATTTGTAGAGCAATGGGTCAAATCCAGAGTGGATTTAAGCGACCATTTTACTTTTTTGCATACCTAATAAACTCATCAAACCGCCCATCATCAGCCATATTGCAGCCGGAACTGGTACCGCTGTAACATCTGTTACTGTTAATTTGATGCCGTAGCCTCTAGGAATGATGTCATCATCGGGATTGGCAGCGGCAAGAGCAGAATCGCCGCCCAACACGACTGAATATGTACCCTGTGCTAGCCAGTAATTATTTAAAGCAATAGTGTTTTGAAGATTGTTTTGATTTTGTCTTACATGAGTCAGATAAGTAATCGTGCCTGAGTCGCCTTCATCATTGCCCATGAATGTATTGCCTAATGCATTCCAGGCGCCGCCTTTGCCTGCGGGTACGTTGCTAAATTCTTCAAAGGCTAAATCTGGCACTACACCGCTGTATATCGTGAAAGCAGGTGTGAGGTCGTTGGTTTTAAGAACGCCAAATTCTGGATGTATAACAACTTTGCCATCCGTAAACACGCTCAGATCAATGAAAGCGCCGTCAGCATTGGTAATCTCAAATTTAGCCCAACCGCCGTGGTGACTATCGCCCCAATCGCCATCGGCCGCATCTGCCCAACCAAAGTTGCCGAGAAACTCACCAGCTGAATTAACGGTGTAGATTGATGATTCAGCGTTTGTAGTCTTGAAGGCTGGATTAATCAAATCCAAATAGCTGACATGGGCTGAAGCTTCTTGAATCGGAGCCAAAGCAGTTAAACTGATAGTTGCTAGTGTTAATAATAAATTTTTCATGTTGACTCCAAAGGGCTAAAACAGCAAATGGCTGGACACCGTAAAGTGTCCAGCCATATTGGAAGCTTACTAAATCCCTAAAGACTTAAGCAACCATTCTACGTTTTTGCAGACCTAATAAGCCCATCAAGCCTGTAATCATTAACCATACTGCGCCAGGAACAGGCACTGCCGCTACATTAAGTAATTGTGCTTGAATACCATAAGCTCCGGTATGGGCGCCAGTTGCAGGGTCAATTGCACCGCCGGCAGCCAGTGAGTAGTCGCCTGCAGCAAGGAAAAAATTCAGTAAAGTTTCAGTATTTCCTGTGCTGCTATTTACTGCAGTTTTAAAAATAAGGTTACCCGCTACGCCCGCATCGTTATAAAGCTGGGTATCGCCTAAAGCATTCCAGCCACCTTGTTTGCCTTCAGCAGCAAAATCTCTGTATTTAACGCTGCCGTTAGCAACACCGTTATTTGCATTTTCATATACTGCTGGAGAGATTGGGAACAGGCCTTGATAAATACTGAAGCCAACGTCGGTAAGATCTGCAGCTGCTGTATATGGAGTTGATGGAGCGCCAGCATTAGTGAGTGCTTGACCATCGGCTCTTAATGTTGGGTAGGTTCCTGCAGCCAAACCAGTTACTTGAATAGAGACTAATGAGTCTTGAGCAAGATTGAAGCTGAACCAAGCGCCGTGATGGCTATCGCCCCAGTTAGCTTCTGCCGCATCAGCCCAACCTACATTGCTGGTGACTGAGCGTTGGAATGGGTTGGAAACATCCAGGCTGCGGTAAGAAATATGTGCAGACGCTTGACCAGAAACGGCCATTGCGCCGCCAATTAACAATGCTGATACTAAGTTTTTACGAAATTTCATGTTGATACCTTCATCCAAATTAAAGTTGATAACTGCAAGCCATGGATAGCGTGCATGTTTCACTCGTACCATGAGATAAGAGGCGACCCGACTATCTTGGTTAATCAAGATTCGTGGCTTTCCGGCCCCGACTCGCATCGGGTGTGGCAGATGGTCAGTTTAGTTACCCATGTGACGAAGATATTAAACTGACAATAAATATGAAGCAGGGTCTGTGCCATTTTAAAATTAAGTTGCGAGATTAATAGGCGTGTGTATTTAAGTGATTGAAAATAAACGTATTAATTTTATTGCATTCTTTGTTTTGATGGTATATTAGAACCTAATGATTTATTGGCTTTTAAGTTTTGTTAACAGTAGTCATTTGCTTACAAAAGGCATTGAAAAATAAGCCTTTTTTCATACTAAACCGCTAGGTTATTACTTGAATTGAGGTTTTTTTAATAGAAAATACTCCGGGATATGACGCAGTAGAAATATGTTAAATAACACAGTTTAATTAAAATCGATGGGGTTGGCGTTGATCTATGGGGCTAGATAATTTTTATCCCTTTTTCGAAAGACTTAATACGAACGGCAAAAATCACCTGCCTAATAAAAAAGTCGTGTGCAATCCTAATTTAAGCAAAAAGCCGAGAGCACAGGTTTTGTAGCCTATATGTTTTAATGAGATAGAATAATGCTTCTTTATTTATTTTTAGCAGGATAGATGTGATGAATACGAAGTTGTTAGTGCTGGGTCTATTGCTGTCAGTTAACTGCTTGGCTGCAGAAAAAACCACAATCCGGATTGGCGTGCAAGCGGCCGGTACGGTGGAGTGGGAATTTCCCGTGTTGCAAGATGCATTAAAAGCTAAGCCGAGTGATTTTCAATTGGATATTCAACATCTTGCCAATGCTGAGGCGGGGAAGATTGCCTTGCAGTCGGGGGCGGTGGATGTGATTGTCTCGGACTGGATTTGGGTATCCAGCATGCGTGAAAAAGGTGCTGACTTTAGCTTTTACCCGTATTCGGAGACTTCCGGCGCGTTGGGGGTACCTAAGGACAGCGCTATCAAATCATTGCAAGATCTTAAGGGTAAGCGCTTAGGCATTGCCGGTGGTGAGCTGGATAAAAACTGGTTATTGCTGCAAACCTTGGCTAAACAACAGCACGATATTGATCTGGATGCGTCGGTGGAAAAGGTATTTGGTGCGCCGCCGTTGATTAATGAACAGATCAAACAAGGCCGTATCGACGCGGCGCTTAATTACTGGCATTTTGCCGCCAGACTTGGCGAAGACTATCGAACTATTATTGATGGACGCGGCATTTTACAAGGCTTGGGCATTCAGGAGCGGGTCGCGAATCTTGGTTATGTCTTTAAACAAAGCTGGGCGGAACAACACCAAGAGGCGCTTAAACATTTTTTTGCCGCCAGTAAACAAGCCAAGCAAACATTGTGCAGTTCTGATGCTGAATGGCAAAAAATCATTCCTTTGACCAAAGTAGATGATCAAGCCGCCCAGAAACAGCTGCGCCAAAGCTATTGTGCGGGCAATATTGAGCGCTGGGGGGAAGCGGAACAGCAAGCAGCCGGACGCATATATCAACTTTTACATAAGCAAAGCAAGCATGTTCTAACCGGTAATTCTGGGCAATTACAGCCAGGTACTTTTTGGTCAGGGAATTAAGGACATACTGATTAAATACTTCGACAAGCTCCACCTCAATGGTGGTCTAAGGACAGATGAACGGTAACTTATTGGTTTCGTTCGTAGTGAGTTTATCGAACCATGAGCAAAATCAATTTGTTAAACACTTCCTTAATTTAAAAACATGCAAAAAACGCTGACGAGTAAGTTAATTCCCGGTGCGGCCAGCTTGTCGGTGTTGGTATTTCTGGGGTTATGGCAAATTTTGGCGATGGTGCTACACAGCAGCAATTTGCCGTTACCGGAAAGTGTTGCTTTGGTTTTCTGGCAAGCCTGTGTGTCAGGTGAATTGCCTTATCATTTAGGTGTGACCTTACTCCGATTGGTGGTGAGTTTTGTTATTGCGATGAGTTTGGGCTGCGCTATCGGTATCTTGTTGGGGCAGCATAAAAAGCTGGATGCTTTTTTTGATAACTGGCTGGTGATTTTTTTGAATGTTCCGGCGTTGGTGACAATTATTTTGTGTTACGTCTGGTTTGGCTTGGTGGAATCAGCGGCTATTTTGGCGGTGGTGATTAACAAGTTGCCGAATGTCGTCGTCACTGTGCGTGAAGGAACGCGCACGTTGGACCAGGATTTATTGGAGATGGCGCGTTGTTATCGTTTCAGTAAGCGTAAAACCTTTGTGCATGTTATTTGGCCGCAGTTACACGCGATTGTAATGGCGGCGACGCGCTCCGGGCTGGCGTTAATTTGGAAGATTATTTTGGTGGTTGAATTATTAGGTCGCAGTAACGGCATGGGCTATCAGCTGCATTTATTTTTTCAGATGTTCGATGTGGCTAGCATTTTGGCGTACACGATTGCTTTCGTCAGCGTTATTCAGCTGTTTGAAGTGCTGGTGTTAAAACCATTGGATAAAAAATCGCAACGCTGGCGCCGCTAATATGACCACAGTAGACATCAATATCGACAGTAAAACCTATCCAGCGAAGTCGCGCGCCAGCGAGCATCAAGCCATTGCCGACTTTAAGCTGTCATTAAATCCAGGTGAATTTGTCTGTTTGGTCGGCCCGTCTGGATGCGGTAAAACCACGCTGTTGAATATCATTGCCGGGTTGGATAACGATTACCAAGGCAGAATCAGTGTTGGACAGCAACATGCGTCGCCGAAAATCGGCTATGTATTTCAAAATCCGCGGCTGTTGCCATGGCGCACGGTGCGGGAAAATATCGAGCTGGTACTTACCGAAGCTGCAGATCCCTCATATTTGGATGCGTTATTTGATGTTATGCAGTTAACTCACGCGCAACATGCCTATCCTGAACGCTTATCCTTGGGGATGAGCCGCCGGGTGGCGATCATCAGGGCCTTTGCCATCAATCCAGATGTGCTGTTAATGGATGAGCCTTTTGTGTCGCTTGATGCCCCCACCGCAAGACAAGTTAGAGAGCTGTTAATGACGCTTTGGCGACAGCGCCCGCACACCGTGTTGTTTGTTACCCATGATTTACGCGAGGCTATTGCGCTGGATGACCGGTTGGTTTTTTTATCGTCGGCACCGATGCAGGTTGTTAGTCAAATTGATGTGACCATTGCCAGAAATGAACGGGAAGATGAAGTTAAAGTAGAGGCCTTCAGACAGCGCCTGCTAAATGATTATCCGGCGATAAAAACGTTGCTATAACTTGTGCCAAGTGGTTGTTTTGGGTGAAAAACAGTTGCAGACCCGGGAAAAATACCCGATACTTTTCGGCGTCCAGACGCTGTAATCAAAGGGGCAACAGGGTCTGCCGAATAACTACTCGAGGTTTACACACATGAAGAAAGCTATAATTTTAGGATTGGCGACAGCCGCACTTTCTATGACAGCGTTGTCTGTTTCAGCTGAAAGCGATGATGCAAAATACCCGGCTGCAAATTTCCAACCCAAAGTCGTTTATATCGATAAAGACCTGGCTAAGGCGCCAAGCAAAAAAGCAAGTAAAAAAGCCAGCGCTGCCGAAGCCGAAAAATCGGACTTTGATCCTAAATACCCAGCGGCTCACTTTAAGCCAAAAGTTATTTATCCGTAAGATCCCAGCAGTTTTCCAGCTTTAAAAAAGGGGAGTTGTCTTAATGGCAACTCCCCTTTTTTTGTCTTTAATTTTATCGTGTAGATTCTTTTCTTAAGGCAGCTTTGAATGAGTTGATCTTATTCATTGTGTGATTTAACTCTCGTGCGAAGTCAATTTTCTCTGGTAACGGCTTAGCGGTGGGCAGAGGGTGGTCTGGTACAATGTAGCTTTATATTTACTCTTGAAAAATCATCAATCATGCAACCAGCGTTTGTTCATTTAAGACTGCACACTGAATTTTCACTGGTCGATGGCATCGTAAAAATTAAGCCGTTGGTT
>JAUYMX010000470.1 GCA_030699345.1 Methylococcaceae bacterium | reverse complement strand
AAGCGGATACACGGCAAATGCATGTTGAGAAAAAATCACTTCCAGCCCAGGTCTTAAAAACGCCCTTGCCACCAACTCCAGGATTTCATTAGAACCATTACCCAAGGTAATCTGGCTATTATCTACCGCATATTTTTTAGCCAATGCCTGCTTTAAAGCAAAGCCGCTGCCGTCTGGATACAATGCTAAACCTGGTAATGCCGCTTGAATTGCCGCCAACGCTTTTTCCCCCGGCCCTAATGGATTTTCATTGGAAGCAAGTTTGACAATGTTAGTTAGCCCTAATTCACGCTCCAGCTCTTCAATAGGCTTGCCGGGTTTGTAAGCTACAAGTTGCTGAACACCTGTCAGAGCCAGGCTATAAATTTTGTTTGCTCTAGTCATAAATTGATTGAGTAAGAAATTGTTTTGGCAGACATCAATACTGATGCAACAAAATAATGTGTTTTATAAAACCGCTTTAGGATAAGAACCTAAGATCTTGAGCATATTTACATTTTCTTTAAGCCTGTCCAATGCTTGGGCGACTATAGCGTCCTCGCAATGGCCTTCAAGATCGATAAAAAAAACATAATCCCATAAACCCTGGCGAGAAGGCCTGGATTCGATATTCAACATATCGACACCCAACTGAGCGAAAGGCTCAAGAATTCGATGTAATGTACCCGGTTTGTTGTCGGTTGACACCACTAAAGAGGTTTTGTCATGGCCTGTCGAAGAGGATGTTTGTTGGCCAATAATGAGAAAGCGCGTGGTGTTGTTGGGCTCATCTTCAATATTTTTTGCCAATAATCTCAGTCCGTACAACTCAGCCGCGGCAACACCGGCAATAGCAACAGCTTGTGGATTATCCGCCGCCAACTTGGCTGCTTCGGCATTGCTGCTCACCGCAGTTCGTTTGGCTTTGGGCAAATGTTTATCCAGCCATTCGCGGCATTGTGCCAACGATTGTTGATGAGAAAAAACTTCCGTGATTTCCTCAAGGTTATCAGTCTTGCCCATCAGATTTTGATGCACCCTGATTTCCACTTCACCGCAAATTTGCAACGGCGAACTCAAAAATCTATCTAAGGTATGACTAATCACACCTTCGGTAGAGTTTTCAACCGGCACGACGCCAAACTGAGATTGACCGCCTTCAACAGACGCAAAAATCTCATTGATGGTAGCGGCAGGTAAGGTCTTAACGGCATGACCAAAATGCTTAAATGCGGCTTGCT
>JAUYMX010000452.1 GCA_030699345.1 Methylococcaceae bacterium | reverse complement strand
GTCATTAATTTTACTGACCACTGAAGATATTGGTGATGAACCAGTTAAGGAGAATAAGTCATGAACCAAAAATGGGATGGCAGTGAGCGGCGCAAATCACTTAGAGAACAAGCCGAAGCCATGGTGGTCAGTTTATCGCCAGACCAGATAAGTTCTCAGCCGGCCGAAATATTACTGCACGAACTGCTTGTCCACAAAGTCGAACTGGAAATGCAGAATGAGGAATTGCGCAGAGCTTATAGCTCATTGGAAGAAGCGCGGGATCGCTATATCGATTTGTATGAATTTGCCCCGGTAGGCTACATCACGGTCAGCCGTGAAGGTCTGATTACCGAAATCAACCTCACTGGATCTACGTTGTTGGGATGGGAGCGAAGCAAACTGCTAAAACGGCGATTTTCACAATTTGTCGCGCAGCCAGACCGCGATCGCTGGCATCGACTATTCCTGAACATGATGGAGCATACCAACAGCGACAGTAACAAGCACGAGTTTGGTCTGCAGATAACGCGTGCCGATGACTCCTTGTTTTATGCCCACCTCAACTGCCTGCCCAAAATGATGAAGGATGGCACCGATATTGCGCATCGCGCTGACTGACATCACCCAACAAAAAACCGCCCTAGATCAACTTGAGCATCTGGCCTTCTACGACCCTTTAACCGATTTGCCTAACCGGCAACTGCTAAAAGATAGATTGCGCTTAGCCATGGCTGCTAGCGCGCGTAGTAGGAAATACGGCGCGCTGCTATTTATTGATCTGGATAATTTTAAAACCTTGAATGACACGCTGGGACATAACATCGGCGACCTATTACTCCAGCAAGTTGCCCAACGGCTATTAAGCAGTGTGCGTCAGAAAGATACTGCCGCCCGTCTAGGTGGCGATGAGTTTGTCGTGATGTTGGAAGACCTGAGTGAGAATGCGCAAGAAGCCGCCATTCATGCGGAGATTTCTGGTAAAAAAATACTGGCCGCCTTGAACGCGCCCTATCTACTTAGAGTCTGCTCAGTAAATCACGAAGCCAAACTAGCAAAATCGGCGGTCGGCCTAAGGAACGCGGCTGGATTTAAGCCTGCCCGTTGCCAAGCAAATCTTACGGCTGACAGCAGCGCTGCAAGCCACCTTTTTCTTGGGG
>JAUYMX010000343.1 GCA_030699345.1 Methylococcaceae bacterium | reverse complement strand
GTTAAAAGACACCTTAGAGAAATTGCCCACCTGGCCGAATAGCCGTATTGATGAATTGCTGCCGTTAGCACCGGAGGTCATTGAGGCGTTTAAACAAAATAGGCCTGAGCCCGCAAAGTGGTAGGGTTACACGCATACGTTATTTTTTGATTTTCCTTAGACCCAACTTATAAAAGAAGGGGGGGGGAAGAGCTAACGGTTTTGGTTAAGTAATTTTTTCAATCCAAAAAACTAGCCTGTAATTCCAGCTTATTCTTTGACTAAATAAGTCGGAATATGTGAACAAGGTAACTTCAAAAGCTTGATACTTTTTCCAGCAAAAAACTCGTCAACCGCTTTTGTTTCACCATAAACAGTACCGTAATCATCAAAAATACAGATTCCCCCTGGTACAACATGTTCATACAAATATTCCAGCGCAACTTTACTAGGCAAATAAACATCCACATCTATATGTAATATGGAAATTTTTAGTTCAGGATGTAGCTTTTGATATTCCGGGACAGTTTCCGAAATATTCCCGGCAACTAATTCGACATTCGAAATACCCTTATGGTCAAAGACAGCTTGAAGCTCAGCAACAGACATTCCATCACCAGCTTCGCGCTCAAACTTCTCAATAAAAACCTGATCGTGCATACCATCATTAGAAATAGGAAACTTACCGAATGCATCGAAGCCAATTATTTTTCTAGAATATGCGCTTTCTAGCATGTCTCGAAACTGAGCAAATCTTATGAGTGAAGTTCCTTTAAACACACCACATTCAACAATAGCTCCTGGAAGATTAGTGATCTTCTTGTAAAGCTCATAGTGTGCTATCAGCTTTTGCATTCGCCTAGGATCGGAAGTGACGTAAAATCCATTTTCGTAGTCAAAAGTCTTATTTAATTCGTAACCAAAAATACTTTCCAACTCAACCTCTCAAACTAAACTTGTTGAAGAAAAACTCTTTTCCAATCTATCCAAAGCGATCCAGAACCCTTCACCATTATTTTTATGCCCCTGCCATATCTCAGGGATAAAGGATGCATCCGGGCAAAGATCCCTAAGCTTCTTAGCAACCATAAAGAAATCAATATCACCATCACCAATCTGAAGCCCCTCACCATCCACTCCTTCCGCATCCACTACATGAAGATGCGCACAATAAGGGGCTACTTGATCTAAAAAATTCTCAAATGATGTATGCAAGTGATTGCAAGCTAATTTTGAGTGCGAGATATCCAAACAGATCCTCATCCGATGTTTGGAGCAAAACTCAATAATATCCTCCGCATCAAGAAATAGATTATGGTATCTCTGCCCTCCAAAATGCCAAGGAAAGGGGGGCATCGTTTGAGGAATTATCTCCACTCCTTCTGAGTCAATTTCTGACAAAGCTAGCGCAATCAATGCATATTTGTCAGTCCGCTCTTGCTTTGGAATGAAGCCATCCATCGAGAATCCTCCTGCATTGATTATTATTCTGGGTCGTGTAGCGCGATGAAAATACTTCTTTAATTTACGCGTAATATCAATAACACGCTGTAACTCAGCAATAGATCTTGCTCTGTGCTTTGGGTCTGCTGAACAAAGATCCATAATGTGATCCCCCTCAAAAAGCTCAGGACTATGCACCACAAAATCCAAATCATAGCCGCCTTCTTGAAGGAACTCGGCAGGATCAAGGCCGGTGTCTTTGTAGCTCAGATGAAACTCAAGCAGATTGAAATTTGAGAGTGGTAGCATCGTCGCAACATCGTGATAACGAACAGGAATACCAAATGGCCTTTCGAAATCATAATTCCGCACTATTGTCGAAGAATCTGCAATATCTGAGGCATAGAAGAAATCCCCCTCAAACATATCCCGACAGGCTTGTCTACCGATTAATTCGTCTTTTTTATAGGGAGCTAGCCCCTTGCCTGGGCTACGTACTTGCAAATGATAGGCGGTAATAATTTCACCAGTCTTAATCGGCTTTGCTGCGAGCAAACTTTTTCCAAGCACCTCCCTGTTCATCATTTCGCCCTGAGTGACTTTCCGCCCTACCGCCGACCCCATGGATTGCTCGACCTCTCGGATGTGTGTCACCATCTCGGCAAACTCATCCGGCAGTAAACTCACTCGGTGATCATTCCCTTCTAAATTGCGATCAAGAGTAAAATGTTTTTCAATAATGCGAGCGCCCTTAGCAACGGCCGCAATAGCAACTGCAAATCCGCGATCATGCCCTGAATAGCCGATCGGACAACCACCGCCCAATTCTTTTAAGCGGTCCAAGTAGTTAAGATTGATATCTTTGAACGGTGCTGGGTAAGTGGAATTGCAATGAAGCAGAGCAAACTGCGCGCCATGGTGCTTCAACAGCTTTACAGCTCCAATTATTTCAGACTCAAATGACATCCCAGTCGAACAAATAATTGGCTTACGAGTCCTACAAATTGCCTCCAACAGCTCAGGGTTTGTCAGATCTGGCGAGGCAACTTTATAGGCCACCATTCCGTACCGCTCTAACGCTTGTAAGCTTGTGGTATCCCAAGGTGTACAAAGCGGTAATACGCTCTGTCTTTTACAATAGTCGAACACCTTAAACATATCTTCGTTGCTCAATTGAAATCGTAACAGCAAATCAAGGGTATATTGAGCACCTAAGTCTTCTGATGCATCTCCCTGTGCAGGCAGTCGGTATACAGATTTCATATCCCTCATCTGAAATTTGACGCAGTCGGCACCGGCATTGACAGCCTTGTCGACCAGACGCATTGCAAGCTGCAGATTACCGTTGTGATTGTTACCGATTTCTGCAATCAAAAAACTCGGTTCATCAGTGGAAATATTGAATTTCTCTATCTGAATGCCGTTTTGGCGACCTAAAGCAATCGCTACTAAACGATTTTGACGATCTACTAAAGGTATGTATTCAATTCTTTCTGAAAATACCCTGTTAATCTCATCCGGCGGTGCATTCTCTTGAATCGAGATAAAGTTTTTGTTAAGCGCTAGAGCCGCTGGAAGAGATAAATCCATCTTTTCGGTGGAAAGTAACCACCTACGAAAATCGCCATCCGTGAGCACCCCCTCCAAAACACCGTTCTGAGCCAACACAAAAACCAATCCAGATTTATTTTCACTGATTTTCTGTAAAGTATGAGATAGCGAATCGTCACTAAAAACGATGTACTTAGCCAAGTTTCTTTCAATGATCACAATCCAACTCCCCGCATTAATTCTTCAACAATCAGAAAATCAACTTCAGAGTCAATTTCCCATGATTCAATTTCATCCATTACGTACATTGCTAGCTTGCCACCTAAGCGGTTATTATTTTTCAACAAAATATCTGTCTTAGTGAGATAAATTGATCCATTTTCACGGTACCAACGATCTTCTGGTCGAATATCTTGTCGCCGCGGCCTATTTTTGTAGTCATATAACGCTTCAGGGGTATGAGTATGCTTCCAAAAAAAAGCATGACTCTCACAAGTCGATACTAATGAATCGGCCTGTTCGCTCTCAAATAACCTAATAGCTTGCCCAACAGAATCATTTAACCTCAACGGCGAAGTAGGCTGCAAAAGCATCACAACATCGGGTAAATTTCCTTTACACCAAGTCTCA
The DNA here is from genome assembly GCA_030699345.1 of Methylococcaceae bacterium. Taxonomy (GTDB): domain Bacteria; phylum Pseudomonadota; class Gammaproteobacteria; order Methylococcales; family Methylomonadaceae; genus JABFRC01. The sequence goes on along the minus strand of JAUYMX010000343.1, from coordinate 3,721 downwards.
ATAGCATGGATTAATACTGGTTCAGTAGGAGTCGCGTCCTCCGCAAGATGAGCAGGACGCAAAGCTGGAACTTCAGCACCCGCATCGACGGCAATCTGCGCAATAGTAGATGAGTCAGTAGAGACCAAAACGCGGTCAATTTTTTGTACAGCAAGAGCTTGCTCAATCGACCACTCTATTAATGGCTTGCCATTAATCAGGCGGATATTCTTGTCAGGCACCCCTTTAGAGCCACCTCGAGCGGGAATAATAGCGACAATTGACATTTAAATATCTTTTGGACCGTTAATAGCAACCAGGAGCAAGGTATCTGTCATGCCACGCGCAGCTAAATAACTTTCATAGGCTTGGTGAAGTTGATCCGCTGTGGAATCCATTACCGATGCCTTGAGTCCACTTGGCTTGCCAGTGTTAATCCAGTTCATATGGTTCCATACAGGATACCTCTGGACACCCACTACCTCAGAAACTTGCCAGCCAGACGCTTCCACACAAAAACGTAGAGATTGGGTAGTATGAAGAATCAAGTGCTCACTCCACAGCGTAAACTTACTAAACTCTTCATTCCCGTTCAGAAGTAAAGCGTCGTTAGCGTGTGGCACCTCTAGTAGCAATACCGCGCCTGGAGCACAACCATCACTGATCTCTTTAAGTATCGATATAGGATCACTTAAATGCTCAAAAACATGAAAAAGTGAAACCACCTCTGGAGAAAATTGGCTTATCCCATTTAAAGATGCTGATACATTAAAGCCATCTTGTTCTAGTGCTTCCCTATTACTTTTGTTAATTTCGATTCCTAGCCCTGCAAATGCAAGCGTTGCGCTTTCTCTTAATTGATACCCAGGCCCACATCCAAAATCCAACCAACGCTTCCCGGCGATATAAGGTGCCAAATAGATTGCGCGCCGTTTGGCATCCGCCCAATCCATATCATTACGAGGATGTCGAGCTAATCGAACTTCTTTGCATTCATAATATTCGGCAGATTGACCCAAAAAACATGGATCCAGATAGACCACCCCACTCACTTGATCCCTGAAAACAGGCACGTCAATATCTCGACACTGCTCCCCAATAATTTCAGAACGCGCCAAATCAATAAATCCAGCATGAATTAAGGCATCTATAACCGGTAAGTTTGATGTCATAAAAAACTCCTCTACTAAGTGTCAAAATTAAAGATAGTCAACGAAACAAAGCATGACAAGTTGACGCGTCAATATATTGACAAGCTACCCTAATAGAAGCAGCATCTATGCCATCTAAAACTATTTGTTTTTGTCATGCCCATAAAAAAAGCCCTTATCGGGCTTTTTTTATGGGCATCTCTGCTGATTTTAACTGAGATCATCGAGCAATTCTTGAGCAGCTGTCTTTTGAGCATCGGTGCCTTTAGTTAATACTTCGCTCGCAATATCTCGTGCCGCCCCCATGTCGCCCATGTCAACATAAGCTTTTGCCAGATCCAGCTTGGTTTCCAGCTCATCCATATCGGTTAAATCAGAAACAGCGAATTGGTCATTTGGGTTATTAGATCCAGGGCTATCTTCATCAAGATCAAAGCTAAAATCAAAATCGTCACTGTCAAAATCTAAGGAATTATCTAAAGACAGTTCGTTGGCGGGGGTAATTTTTTGTTCACTAACGCTTATAGAAGGTTCTTTAATAGGCTGATCGTCTTCATTGGATAGGTCAAAATTAAAGTCGAAGCTTTCTAAGGCATCAATGCTTTCAGCCACTGGTTTTTCAGCTTTTTCGGTTTTATCCGATTCAGGTGCAAACGCAGTCAGATCGAAATCTATTTCTTGATTGTTACGCTCTTCATCAACAAAGGTATCATCTTCAACTTCAAATGAAGTTAAATCATAATCAAGCGCAGATATTTTAGGTTGTTGAACGGCAGCTGGAGCAGGAACTTTATTGGGCAATTCTTCGAATGAAACTAAATCAAAATCCAATTCCAATTCTTCGGTATCTGCATCTGTATGACTGATAGGGGCACTTTCAGGAACGGCCACTTTGTGATTGGAAAAATGTGCATCTCCATTTGAAAATAAGGCAACATCAGGGCAAAGTTCTTCACCCATTTCAGCGACTTTACCCCAAAATTCAATTAGTTTGTTTTTACCTGCCTGTGCCAATTCATCGGCATAAGCGGCAAAAGCCTGCTTGTTTTCACTGGCGTAATAAATTTCCAGTAATTTTAATTTGCATTCATCCCGATCGGGGTAATCACTAATCGCATGACGCATTAGCTCTTCTGCTTGTTGGTAACGACCATAAGCTAAATACACATCCGCTTCGGAAATTGGATCTATTTCACCTTGATCAGTATCAAATGAATTAAAGTCACTAGGGGTAAATTCACTTAAAAATGAACTTTCGCCAACGGTGTAGGCAGTGTTATCAGCCACCACCGGTACAGAAAAAATATCTTCATCATCAGGCACCTGCAACAGGCTGGAAGAAGCGAACATGCTTTCAGTTCCGGTTTCTTCTTCAACTTTACGCTTGCGCCACCAGAGCCAACCCAATGCACCTAAGATACTTACACCGGCACCTGCGGCACCCAAATAAATAAGATCAGGTGATTCTTCAATTATTGCCGTTGGCTGAATCACTGGTGGTTTAGTTTTTGCTGGCTCTACAGGCTTAACTTCAGCCGGAGTAGGCGCTGATTCGATTGGTGCTTGTGGCTGAGATGCTACCGCAGACTCTGGCACAGCTTGAGCTTGTGGATTAACACTTTGCGGCTCAGGTGCTACAACTGTTTTAGATTCAACAGCAGGACTTGGCGTTGGAGCCACTTCTGCAGGTTGCGGTGGTTGCGCTTGGTTTTGCATTGCAGCAAGCTGTTGATCTTTTAAAGCAATAATCTGTTGCATAACAGCCAGCTGCTTTTCAAGTGCCGCGATTTTAGTTTGTATCGCAGCGTCTGCTGGAGATGCGTCACTACTGCTCGCTTCAACGCCCGCCTGGCTTGTTGTGTTTTTCTTTACTGATGTCGATTTATCGCTACCTGGCGCAACAACAGCATCGTCAGCGATTGTTGCTTCAACCGGTGCTGTCAACTTTAATTGATTATCTGCAACCGTTTCTTTCACCTCAGCCGACTTAACCGGCGCAGGCGCTAAACGATTTTTCCACGCTTGGCGCTGTCTATTAAATTCTGCCAACGCCTGACTACGGGATAATTTTACGACGACATCTTTTTCCGGAATTTTTAGCGTTTTGCCAGCGATTAACGCGTTAACGTTATCTTTATAAAACGCATCAGGATTGGCTTGAAAAAGCGCAACCATCATTTGTTCGACAGACACACCCTGCTCTCGACTTAAGCCCTCAGCAACATGCCAAAGCGTATCATTTTTACGCGTTGGGCCGTATTCATCGGCGCTGCCGTTATTTACTTGAGCGGATTGAGGTGCATAACGCTGCGCTTGTGACTCGGTGCGCAAGGCCTGTTGCGACACTACAGGCTGGGAACTTGACTGAACGGGGATAGTGGCTTGGTTGTAAACTGACGGCGGATCTACCAGAACGGTAAATTCACGGTACAAATTGCCTTTAGGCCAGCTGACTTCCAGCAACAAATCCAAAAACGGTTCTTTCAATGCTTCACTGGAAGTCAACTTAATGACTACAGAGCCATTGGCCTGGGTAATTGTTGAAAATTTGATTTTCGATAAAAAATAATTCCACGCAACACCGGCTTCGT
>JAUYMX010000420.1 GCA_030699345.1 Methylococcaceae bacterium | reverse complement strand
GTGTTTGAGAAAGTCAGGCATCGATAGTCCTGGTTGAAACTGAATGCGATTGATCGACATAACACACTCCTCTTGGGTTAGCTTCCAGTCAGTCTACGCCCATAACCTGGGCTTGGCTGAAGTATCTAGCTAATCAGGAACCTTTTTGGCCATTTAGAGGTGCCAATGTCAAAAGAAAACGCTTCGCCTTTTAACAAAGGAAGCTTCAAACTCGAGCGCTGCACGGCATTGACCGACGGTGTCTTTGCCATCGTAGTAACGCTGCTGGTGTTGGGTATCGACGTACCTGCCGATCACAATTTTACCGTAGATGGGTTTTATAAATTTCTGGAACGTATTAGCTACGAGATTTTGGTGTATACGATTAGTTTCTGGCTTGCTGCCACTTATTGGCTGCAACATGCGGCAATCATGCATTATTATCGCGAAGGAAACCGCGCCCTGATTTGGCTTAATTTGTTGTTCCTGTTTCCTGTGACGTTGCTGCCTTTTGTTACTCAACTCAGGGGGACTTACCGTTACGAAGAGTTGATTACCGTGCTGTTTGGTGTTCTGCAAATAATGATCGGGCTTGCTCTTATCGCGATATGGAACTATTCCAAGTCCAACCCCCAGCTATTAATTCGCCCGATAGACGATGCCTTTCGCAGAAAGGTGATTTTGAGAATGCTGGTCAGCCCAATCATTATCAGTTTGATCGCTATTGCGCTTTCGTTTGTAAGCTTACATGCCAGCGCACTGTGTTTTTTGAGTATCCCTTTGCATTATTTGTCACACCGTCAAATCGACCAAAACTGGATTGAGTCTTCGCCGCGTGAAGACTAATCCAAGCCTGTTTGCTTTCGATTTCAACATTCTTTGACATAACCTCTTTCTTCCTTTGCCCCCTAAAGGGCATACAGGAAGAGCATTTTTAGAGGTTGCGATAAAGTAAATGCAAGTTCAATCAATTTTTTCCAATGCTCGGGGCTTAGCTTTGAATAACTCTGCGACAAGCTCGAGTTGAGCCGTCAGTTGAGGTATTTCAGGGATTTTCCAGGCTTTACCAATAACGCGGGACAATAAATTATTCAACCAAGGACGGTCCGATTTTGCTTGATGAATGATAAATCTGTATGACTCGCCATCATTGAATACTGCAAAGTCTTCCAAATAAACCTCAAGCGTTTCTTGTTCGCCGTAGAGCCTTGTTTGTACATAGACTTTGCGAGTTTCAATATCAAAATTAAATGCTGTTAATTCTGCAATGCCTTTAAGGACAATATTTGCCACCCAAATAATCAATATATCGGGTGTCAATTTTATTACTATTTTTAATAAACTGGATTTGATGCTCATTTTTAGCCTTCCTTTTCAAACAGGGTGAGTTTTTTAATTTTACGCATTATTAGCTTGATGGGTTCGCAAATGTTACAAAAGGAAACCTCTAAAACCCAGGATTTCGACTATTCGATAAGCTTTAAAAAATCGCCCAACAGATTTTCCAGAGCGTTGGCGCTCTCAGTATTCACGTTAATTACAAATTGCTGTTCTTCCGGCATTAAGGGCTGGGCGGTTTTTTGTTGGCGATAAAGCACATCGGTGGTGGCTTCCGAGGCATCATGTTGTCGTTGCTGGAGTCGTTTGGTTAATTCGGCATCGGATGCCTGAACATGAATAATGAAAAACTTTAACCCTTCGTCAGCAGCTAGTTGGCGGAATTGGTTACGCTGTTCGAATTTAAGAAAAGTGGCATCGATGATGGTACTAAAACCGGCATCCAGTGTGGCTTTAGCAAGTTCAATAAGGCGTTGATACGTTTTCAACCCTGCATCTTGCGTATACACCCCCGTGTCAATCCCACTACCGGATTGCTCTTGTGCCTGGTAGCCAAAGAGTCGTTTGCGCTCTATATCCGAACGTATTTGCAGCGCCCCGATGTGTTCAGCAAGCTGGCCGGCAAAAGTTGACTTGCCGGAGCCGGAAAATCCGTGGGTAATTATTAAAACCGGCTGGTTAAAATTAATAAAGCTCTCTGCCAGACTTGCATACTTTGTGTAATCGGAACGCGCCTGTTGACAAATAGCATCATCAGCTGACTGCGACATGCGCAACAGCGACACTTTCGCCCGTACCAGCGCGCGATAAACCAGGTAGTACCTAAATAATGCCAGACCCTGATAATCACCGGTGCGTTGTAAATACTGGTTAATAAATCGGTGTGCGTAGTGGTCATAACCACAATGCTGCAGATCCATAAATAAAAAAGCCACTTCGCTGATGACATCAATCCAACGCAGCATCGGATTAAACTCAATGCAATCGAATACGGTAACCTTGCCATTAATCAGTGTCATATTGCCCAGGTGCAAATCGCCATGGCATTCTCTTATATCGCCTTGCTGTTTGCGTTGTTGCATCAGGGCCGACTTTTTATGCCATTCTTCATCGCCCCATGCCTGGATAACTTGAAGCTGCTGTTTCGCATGGTTATCAATCAATAACGGCCTGATATGGTCAAAATTTTCAACAAACCAATGCCTAATGTTGTCAGGCTCGCCATAAGGTGATGTTGCGTTGGCTGTTGCAATTGAGTCATGAAAATCGGCAACAATCGTGACAATCTGGTCGATCTCATTACTGCTTAATTCCCCCTGTTCTGCTCGTTCGCTCAAAATAAACCCGGAGGGAAATTGGGCCATTTTAACGGCATACTCAATAGCTTCGCCCGAGCCGCCCAGTTTAGGGTGATCCGGCTGCCCGGTTATTGCGACTACTTCAAGATACAAATCGGCTGCCAAACGTTGGTTGAGCCGACATTCTTCCCGGCAACAACAAAGCCGTTTTTCCAGCGTCGAAAAATCCAGAAAGCCAAAATTAACAGGTTTTTTGATTTTGTAAGCGTATCGACCGGTTAACAACACCCAGGAAATATGGGTTTCAATCAAGCTGATAGCGCTGGGCGCATAGTCATAAACACGGGATTCGCACAGTGCGGTAATTAATGGGGAAGTGGTATTAGGAGTCGTGTCGTTATTGATCAAAGAAGTGTTCATAATCCAACTCTCAATAAAAATTGCCAAGGTTTAAAACGTTCTATGTTCGGTTTAATAAGGCTTTTGCGCTATGATTCGACTAAAAAAATCAACGAGGAGGCAAAGAACATGATCGACCCAAACGGATTTTTTATTCAGTTTGTAAAACTGGCAGGCCCATTCTGGCATTCTGAGAACAAATCTACCATTCGTAGGCTCAGCTTTGGTTTGTTTGTACTGACTGTTCTGCAAATTGCGATTGCGGTAGTCATTACCGAATGGAGTGCAGCATTGTTTAATGCCTTGGACCAGCACTCTATGTCCGGTTTATATACGCAGATAGGCCTGGTAGTACTGATTTTTATTGCCAATATTTACGTTACCACTACACATTTTCAAGTCAAACGCCGCTTGCAGTTAAGTTGGCGTAACTGGCTTACAGATCGCCTGATCGGTCAATGGATGGACAACGGACGACATTTTCAGGTGATACATGTAGTCGGCAAACACGATAATCCCGATGGTCGTATTGCCGAAGATGTTCGTATCGCCACCGAATCGGCGATTGATCTTTGTCATTCGTCAGTTTATAGCCTGTTATTACTGGCCAGTTTTACCAAAATTCTGTGGACGCTGTCTGACGTAGTCACCCTGGATTTTCTCGGGTTTTCGATTCCTATCTACGGGCATTTAGTGTGGCTGGCGTTGATATACGCGATTACTGCGTCGATTTTAGGCTGGTGGATAGGTCGACATTTGACCGCAGCAACCGATGACAGGCAAACCATGGAAGCCAACTTTCGCTATGGATTAGTCAATGCTCGCGAAAATTCCCTGGCTATTGCATTAGTGCATGGTGAAGCCAATGAGCAACAACGCTTTCGCAAACTGTTTCAGGATATTGTCTGCGCCTGGAATCGGCAAACCATTGCATGGGCTAATATTTTCAAATTCTCATCCGGCTACTCGGTATTGTCGATGGCGTTTCCGGTGCTGGTGGCGGCACCTCGCTATATTCATGGCGATATTCTTTTGGGCGCACTGATGCAGTCTGCTCAGTCCTTTCAACAAATGGCCGCCGCCTTATCTTGGCCGGTTGATAACCTGGCTAAAATTGCCGAATGGCGCGCCTCAGTTGAGCGGGTATTGGGACTTAACAAGGCGTTGATGGCACTGGATGACCAATTGTCAATACCGCATCCGAATCGGATTCGCATAGAAAAACCGGATCAGTCAACTTTACGACTTGTCGATTTATGTATTCGCAATTCCAAGGATGAAGTGATTGTTTCCGGCATCAATGCCGAAATTAACCGCGGTGAACATGTGCTTGTCACCGGCGATACTGCCATCGGCGGTAAATTATTTAAAGCAGTTGCCGGACTGTGGCCATGGGGAGGCGGCTGTATTGAGTTACCTGACAGCGAGCCAATGTTTTTTATGCCGCCCCGGCCGTATTTACGCGCCGGCACCTTACGTTCAGCAATCAATTATCCTGCCGCCGCCGAAGCCTTTAGCCAAGCTGAAATCGAAGAAGCACTTAATTTAGCGGGGGTGGCAGATTTAATCGATCAGCTTGATCAAACCGATACCTGGGGAAAGGTATTATCGCGCGAGCAATCACAGCGTTTAGGCATGGTGCGTTTATTGTTATACAAACCAAAATGGATTTTAGCGCAAGAAGCATTTGATTCGCTGACCCCGGAAGGCGAGGTCAGCATGCTCAGGTTAATATGCCAACAGTTACCGGATGCAGGCATGTTAACGATCACTAACCAACCGACCGCCGAGGCATTTCATCCGCGCCGACTGCTTTTAGAAGGCGCAAAGTGCAGCATTGACGGTCTTGACATCGTTTGCAAATAAAAGTCTTAAGAGGATTTTTAGTTTGTATAGGTAGCTTGTAGGATCACTGCCATTAAGATAAGCAAAATCGATACACTTGGGCACCTCGAAATACTGCCCTTATAAATAAAAAGTATACCGACAGTGATAAATCAGCCACGGAATCCCTGCTGTTTTTTGTATTTTGCCCTCGCATGAGGACTTGTTTTAGCCTGAAATCACCGTTTTCGGCAATTTC
>JAUYMX010000418.1 GCA_030699345.1 Methylococcaceae bacterium | reverse complement strand
CCGTTCGTGATATTGAGGCTCGATACCTTTGCCATTATCGTTGACGCGAAAATGCACGCGTCCCCCTTGAAATTGACCAGAAATAGTTATTTCTAACAAGCGCGCAGGGTGACAATAACACAGGGCATTGTCTAGCAGAATAGTAAAAATATCATTGAGTCGTGGCCGATCCATACCCACTTTAGGCAGCTGGGGGAAGGTAATAGTGGCTCCCAGGCGGTTAATGCGCAAGGCTTGGTCTACCAATAGTTGAGACAACACTTCGTTGACATCAATTCTTTCAACAGTTGCGCGTGCTTGGCTGGCCGCCAGATACAGTTCTATATCATGTACCAAGGCCCGTTGATGCAGCGCGCTCTGCTCAATGTACTGTAATGATAATGCCACATCCTTATTCAGCGGATAGATTGATAATTGATTTTGTAACCTGTGGGTAAAACTTACTATTCGTCGTGTCGGCTCTTGCAGGTGGTGGGCGGAAATTTCGGCAAAATGTTGTATTTCGGCATGACTATTGGCCAGCGCTGCTTCCGTGCGTTTACGTTCAATAGCTAATTGGGCGAAATTGGCGTAGCGCTCAATTCTCGATATTTCAGTTTCTGTGGGTATCGCCGGTTGTCGATGATAAATAGCAAATGTCCCTAGTACCCGCCCGTCATCGTTTTTAATCGGTTGCGACCAACAAGAACGCAGCCCGGCTTGTTCTGCCAATGCCCGGTAATCTTGCCAAAAGCGATGCGTTTGCACATCATCAACAATGACTCGTTCACCGCGAAATGCTGCAGTACCGCAAGACCCCTGTGCTTCACCAATCATGGCGCCATCAATCGCTTGGTTATAAAAGCTGGGTAGGCTGGGAGCCGCGCCATGTTGCAAATATCTGCCACTGTCATCAAGGAGTAAAATCGAACACAATATTTCAGGGTCTAGCGATTCAACTTGTTTGACTAATTCCGTTAATACCATTGCTAGCGGAAAGTGGGAATTAATTTGTTGAAGCACTTGGTTGTGCATGTGCAGCTCATGCGTGCGCCGCGATAGCTTTAACTGTGAGGTTTTTAGCTGTTCAAAATAACTCGCTAAAGCCATGCCGACGATGGACAAAATCATCATAAATGCCCAAAAGTTGGTTAACTGGCTATCGGTCATGTCATGAGCGAAATAGCCAATACCCAGATAAGCGCCCCATAGCGCCTGAATAGCAGTTATCAGCAAGGCTATGACGGTAATGCGTGGCCCCAATTGCGCAGCTATCCACGAGATAAACAAAAACATCCAGAAGCCTTTGGCTAAATAGCCGATGCTGTTTTGTAAGAAGCCTAAGAAAATAATTTGCCCTGCAAGAATAGTCAGGCTTAATAACAACACCGCTTCCAGCTTTTGGCGGGTCGTAAATGAGGCCTCAGTGGTGCGCTGCCAGATGAGTATTAACGGGGTAATCAAAACAATGCCAAGCACATCGCCCATCCACCAATGTAAGACATTTTCCAGATAACTAGACGGCTCTATTAATCCTGACAGCATCAATGCCGATGCGCCTAATAAGGCTGAAATCATGCTGCCGATACCACCAGCCAGCATAAATAGTTGCAGGTAGTCACGTAACGTCGGCAGGGTCTTAGAAAAGTCAGGGTCACGGTTGAGTATCCAAACACCAAACCAAGCTTCCAGCATATTGCCCATTCCATTGAGGAGTGCCGCTTCAATAGGTCCACCCTCGGAAATAATGATTAGGACAGCACCAAAAAATACTGCAGCGGCATACCTTGTGCCGCCGATTAATAAGACAGCTAACGCAAAGCCACTGGGTGGCCAAACGACGGTGACGAAACCGTTGCTGGAAAAAAAACTAAGCACGGCTTTGGCCATTAGCCAATAAAGCAGGGTGACAGTTATGATTTTGATAACTTGCCGAGTCAAGCCTTCTACCTGACTATCCTGATCTTGACTGAGTCCAGTATTAACGGATGCTGCTCTGTCGAATGGGCGAGTTATTAGGCTAGCCAAAGTGTTAAGAGAAGCTTTAAACAATGCCATTCTCCCTGTTAATAAAATCGCTGGGCTGGATGGGTAGTTCAAACCAGAATACAGACCCGTAACCCTCGCCGACAGAATTTACGCCAATAGTGCCACCGTGATGTTCGACAATTTTTCGGCACAGCGCTAAACCTACACCGGAGCCCTCAAAACGACTACGCGACTGCAAGCGTGAAAACACATTGAACAAACGACCGATTTGATCGGGGGCAATGCCAATACCTTGGTCACGCACTTCCACCCGAAATGAGTTGCCTGATTGACTACCGTGAATTTCCACTTGCGGCGGCTGGTTGGGCTCATGGTATTTGATCGCATTGTCGATTAAATTTTGTAATAACCGAGACAGTTCGTCACGACTGGCGATTAATTCCGGCCAATCACCGCTTACCTCAACAGTGCCACCGCTCGCTTCCAGCGCAGGCGTTAAAAATAACAGAGCTTCATCGACAGCCGCGCGGCTGGCAATGTGTGTTTTTATTTCAGTTTTGCGGCCCACCCTAGAATAGTCAAGTAGCGCAAGAATCATTTGATCCATGCGTTTGGCGCCATCAATGGCAAAGAAGAAATATTGCCGGGTATTGTCATCCAATTGCTCAGCCAGTGCTTTTTCAATCAAGGTTAGATAACTGGTAATCATCCGTAAAGGTTGGCGCATATCGTGGGAAATGGCATAGGCAAACTGCTCTAGTTCGGCATTGGAGCGTTTGAGCTCATCTTCAACGGCTTTGCGTTCGGTGATGTCGCGGGTGACGCTAAGTAAAGCGGTGATATTGCCTCGAGTGTCGCGTAACGGTACGGCATGAGAGTCCAGCCAGCGGGGGGTGCCTTTAAGACCGGTGATTTTGAAGGTCAGATTACCTGATTCACCGGTAAATACTTGTTGGATTAGATTGTTAAAGGCCTCTTGGTATTCTGTATCGACAATACCCAACACTTGCTTGCCAAGCACTTGTTGCAAACTGCTGGCCTCAATCATATTTAAACCAGCTTGGTTCATTTGTAGCAAGGTGCCATCAGGCGCTAGCATTTTGACGCATTCCGGCTCGGTTTCGATAATGGTTCGAAGTTGCAAGGCACTTTCCTGAGCCTGGTTGCGAGCACTGCGTACAGAGCGATTGATGCGCAGTAATAATATTATCAATATGCCAATAATCACGCTGGCAAATGCCATTAATAGCAGAGGGAGCTGATAACGAAGCCAGACGTCTTTTAGAGTAAATGTCGGTGTGGTATCAAATGGTGGAAAGCGCATCTCTCTTAAGAGTGCTTCTACCGGGCTGTAGTCAGCGGGAATAGTGAAGCCATAAAAGTTCCTGATTAGCTAGATACTTCAGCCAAGCCCAGGTTATGGGCGTAGACTGACTGGAAGCTAACCCAAGAGGAGTGTGTTATGTCGATCAATCGCATTCAGTTTCAACCAGGACTATCGATGCCTGACTTTCTCAAACAC
>JAUYMX010000417.1 GCA_030699345.1 Methylococcaceae bacterium | reverse complement strand
GCGATGCACGAAATTATTAATGCTTTTAACGTTTTCGAACCACAAGCCTGTATTTTGACTAAACTTGATGAAGCCGCCACCGTGGGTGCAGCAGTTTCTGCGATTATTGAACAAAATCTGCCATTGTCGTTTGTTACCGATGGACAGCAAGTCCCGGAAGATATTCACAGCCCTTGTGCGCGCACTTTAATAGACCAATGCGTGGAGGAGCTGGATGTGGCAAATGATTATCACGAGATGAATAACGAAGCCTGGGTGGCACAAGGTTATGCATAACCAAACTGATCAAGCAGCCGGAATTAGAAAAATGAATACAATGAAACCCGTTAGGGTTATCGCCGTTACCAGTGGTAAAGGCGGCGTGGGCAAAACTAATATATCGGTCAATATCGGCATAGCACTGTCGCAAATGGGTCAGCGCGTAGTGTTGATGGACGCTGATATGGGATTGGCAAACGTCGACATACTATTGGGCGTCTATCCGCAATTTAACCTTTCGCATGTGCTTTCAGGTGAAAAAACCTTGAATGAAATCATGATAGAAGGTCCAGAAGGGCTAAGGGTTATCCCTGGCGCTTCCGGCATTCAGAAAATGTCTGAATTAAACACGATTGAGCAAGCGGCCGTTATCAATGCCTTTAGCGAAATCGATCACGATCTGGATGTATTGATAGTCGATACCGCAGCTGGTATTTCTGCCAGCGTGGTTAATTTTGCCCGGGCTAGTCAGGAAATTATTGTGGTGGTGTGTGATGAGCCGACCTCGCTGACTGATGCTTATGCGTTTATTAAATTGCTTAATCGTGACTACGGCCTGTCGAATTTTCATGTCATTACCAACATGGTGCAAACCGTGCAGCAAGGGCATGCGCTGTTTCAAAAGCTAAGCAAAGTCACCGATCGATATTTAGACGTTGCGCTGCACTATGCAGGCGCTGTGCCCTTTGATGAGTACCTGCGTAAATCTGTGCAGAAACAGACGCCTGTCGTTGCTGCATTTCCAAGAAGTAAATCCTCCCAGGCCTTAAAAACGATAGCCACCAGAATTAACGGCTGGCCAATCAAATCCCAGGCTGGCGGCTATATCGAATTCTTTATTGAAAGAATGATCAAATACGGATCACAAAAGGATGTCGCATGAACGGTGTGGCAATGTACAGTTCGGTACAAGGGGGAGGCACGGACCAACTCGTCTTGCAACATGCCCCTTTGGTGAAACGCATTGCCTATCATTTATTGTCCAAACTACCGGATACCGTGCAGGTTGAAGATTTGATCCAGGCCGGTATGATCGGTTTGCTGCAAGCCATCAAAAACTTCGAAGCTACTCAAGGTGCCAGCTTTGATACCTACGCAGGCATTCGTATTCGCGGCTCCATGTTGGATGAAGTCCGTCGTTGTGATTGGACGCCGCGTTCTGTCTATAAAAAAGCCCGGCAAGTCTCCGACGCTATCCGCACCATTGAAAATCAAACCGGACACGAAGCGAAAGATACCGATGTTGCCGCTCATTTAGGGGTGTCAGTTAACGAATATAACCAGATTCTGCAGGATTCAAGCAGTTGCCGGATATTCAGCACTGAAGAACTGGCGGAGGAGGGCGATCATTATCTTGATGAAAGCGCGAATGTGAGTGACGATCCCGCCGAAGGCGTTAGTCGGGAAGGTTTTCAGCAGGCGTTGGCCGAAGCCATCATGACGTTGCCTGAGCGCGAACGCTTGGTGATTTCGTTGTATTACGATGAAGAACTTAACTTGCGCGAAATCGGCCAGGTATTAAATATCAGTGAATCCAGGGTCAGTCAGATCAGTTCACAAGCGGTTCTGAGACTGCGGTCGAGATTGTCCGGCTGGATATAAGGAAAAATATGGATATTTTAAGTATTGTCGGTGTGGTAGTCGGTCTAGGGGCCGTTTTGCTTGGCATTGTGCTAGATGGTGGAGAAATATCCTCGTTATTTAATGTCCCAGCACTGATTATCGTTTTCGGCGGCACCTTGGGCGCCACGTTATTGCAATTTCCAACGGCTGTTTTTGTCAAAAGCATCAAAATGTTCGGGTGGATTTTGCTGCCTAAGAACGTCAATCTTAAGTTACAAATCAACAAAATTATTAAGTGGAGCGTGTTGGCGCGCAAAGAAGGACTATTGGGTCTTGAAAATGAGATGCCTAGAGAAAAAGATCCCTTCTCTCAAAAAGGCTTGCAACTGTTAGTCGATGGTAATGAGCCTGAAGTAATCCGCGATACCTTAGAGCTGGAATTAGACTGTCGCGAACATAGCGACTTACAAGCAGCACGGATGTATGAAGCCATGGGTGGATACGCACCCACTATCGGTATTTTGGGTGCCGTGATGGGGTTGATTCATGTGATGCAAAACCTCACCAACCCGGAGCTGTTAGGTCAAGGTATTGCTACCGCGTTTGTGGCAACGATCTATGGCGTGGGTTCAGCGAATTTAATTTTTTTACCCGTCGCCAATAAATTAAAAACCCACATCTTTACCGCCAGTCAAGCTAGAGAGTTAATGGTAGAAGGCATTATCTGTATTGCCGAAGGTGAAAATCCAAGGAATATCGAACTGAAGTTAAACGGTTACATGCATGATAAGAAATGAAGCACAAAGTTATGGCACGCCGTAGAAAAAAAGCTCCGGAAGAGAGTCATAACCAAGATCGGTGGATGGTGTCGTATGCCGATTTTGTTACCTTGTTGTTTGCTTTTTTTGTGGTGATGTATTCGATTTCTTCAGTTAATGAAGGTAAATACAAAACGCTGTCCAACTCCATAGGCGATGCGTTTTCAGATAAAAACCAGTCCAGCGATGTGGCTGAAACCATTCCTATAGGCGCGCCGCCTACTGTGATTCAACCTATCCCTTTGGATAATCCGACGGCAGTAGAAGTTGAAAAAAGACGCGAACTAAGCGATGAAATCCTTAAGGAAAGACGCGAGCTTGAACAAGTCTCTGATCAATTCAAAGAAGTGCTGGCCCCCTTTATTGACGACAAATTGGTGTCGGTAAAAAAGAATGATTACTGGATAGAGCTGGAAATGAACAGTGAAATGCTGTTCTTAAGCGGTGAAGCGGAATTATCCAAAACCGTAATGCCGATATTAAGCAAAGTTGCTGAAGTGATTAAACCCCTGCCTAATGCTATCAATGTCGAAGGACATACCGACAACGTTCCCATAGTTAATGTAAAATTCAGGTCGAATTGGGATTTGTCATCAGCGCGTGCCACCAGTGTGGTGCATGAGTTTGTTAAAGATGGCATCAGTCCGGCTAGACTATCGGCCATTGGCTACGGTGAATTTCATCCGGCTGCCGAAAACAAGCTTGAAGAAGGCCGGTTTAAAAATAGACGGGTAGTCATTGTGCTGATGTCACAAGCTTTTGCCCGCTATGGTGCCAATGATGAAGAGCGGGCAAAGCTGCTAAATCTTGCTCCAACAGTAAAGCCAGACGAGCCACCATCTGTAACCCCATAAATTCCAGCGTTAAATAACCGTGTCACCAGGAGGTTGCTATGATAGAAATACACCCCATATTTCCAGCTCTCCCCATTGTAAAACTCAAAAAAATACATAAAGATGAGCATCCGCCTCAACAGCAACATCATGAACAAAAGCCTGCGCCAGAACCACAAGAATCTGATCCTGTGCAACATATCGATGAAATCGTCTAATGGATAATCCACTGCTTATTGCATTTATCGGCTTGGCGGCAACCGTTGTTATTATGCTTGCTGTCCTGGTTTGGGTGCTGCGAGTTAATGCCAGGCTAAAGCGAGATCTGCTGAGGCTTGAGGGCATTGTCAAGGTCAATTGCAATGACATTGCCGGATTGTGTAATGCGGCCGTGACTGTTGATAACCGCATCAACAAGACTGAGAGCCAATTTAACGAATTGTGGGGCCAGCTGGATCAATACCAGCAGCAAGCCGAACGCAATATTGAGGAATCGGCTCACCCATACAGTGGCGATATACGTAAAGTGCGCAGCGGCGCCAGCGTTGATGAGCTTATGCAAAGCTCAGGCTTAACCCATGACGAAGCGGCGTTATTAATTCGATTGCACGGCTCAAGCCAGCGTTAACCGTTTCATGAAGTATCCCACCGAAGACAATCGCTTTCAGCTTGAACATGCGAACATGCTTAACAGCAGTTATCGCCGATTACTGGGCAAAAATCTGCCTGCCGATATTGGTAGTGACGAAGAGTTTGCCAGAGCCTTGTTCCATGCTCCCTTTGCCGTGGTTTCCCACAATACTGCAGCCGAGCCCATTTTCAATTACGCCAACCTGACTGCCTTGCAATTGTTTGCGATGGACTGGGATGAATTTACCCAGCTCCCATCCAGGTTGTCAGCCGAGCCTATTAATCAGTCAGAACGGCAACGCCTATTGGCAGAAGTCACTGCTAAAGGCTATATCAGTAACTACCAAGGCGTGCGCATCGCCAAAACCGGCCAACGGTTTTTGATTAAAAATGCCGTGGTGTGGAATTTGGTTGATGATATAGCCTATCAAGGCCAAGCGGCTTGTTTTGCGGAGTGGGAGTTTTTGTAAGTGAAATTGTCTAGTATTTAACGTCAGCCTATAGGATGCGCTGAGGCACGAAGCGCATCGTTCGAGTAAAGCGCAAGGAAACCAATGACTGACTATCGCCGTACTTATATTCCCGGATCAAGCTGGTTTTTCACCGTTAATTTGGCGGAACGTCGAGATAACCATTTATTGGTTGAAAAAATTGATCTGCTCCGAATGGCTTTTCGCTACGTCAAAGAACGTAAACCATACCGAATCGATGGCGTCGTTATTATGCCCGATCATTTACATTGTATATTCACGTTGCCGCCTGGTGATGCGGATTTTTCGATACGCTGGAGTTTGATCAAAGGACATTTTTCTCGTGCCGTACCCAAAGGCGAGAGAATTTCATCAAGCCGCAATAAGCGCAGAGAACGCGGATTATGGCAGCGGCGTTTTTGGGCGCATTTGTTACACGACTAAGATGACTTTAATAATCATCTTGATTATATCCATTGGAATCCTGTTAAACATGGTGTCGTACAACGAGTAGTCGACTGGCCGCATTCAAGTTTTCATCGATTTGTTGAGCAGGGTGTTTACCCGATTAACTGGGGTCATTCTGGCGCTTTCAATGTTCATATAAATGAATGACACGAATGATGCGCTTCGTACCTCAGCGCATCCTATGGTTAGCTCATCTTATCGGGTTAAAACAATGGTTATGGATTAAAAATGCCGTGGTGTGGAATTTGGTTGATGATGCAGGTTATCAAGGCCAAGCGGCTTGTTTTACGGAGTGGGAGTTTCATTAATGGTTAGTTCAACAATTTGGTCTGTAGGATGGCGGATTTTATCGGTTGCGAATATGTTGATTTGCTTTTTAAGATCCATTAGTCATTCAAATTGCGCTTTGCCGTTTTAAGGCCTCAGCGGAGGGTTTGGTAGTGGAAAATTTACGCTTGCAATATTTACTAATCGGCTTATCAATAAAAACGTAAAGAAAATGTCCAACAATCAAAGCCAATATCACTATAAGAGTTGCACCAAAAATTGAGTATGGGTTTAAGAGATTAAACTTAAGATACAAGATTCTTCTAACGCTTTCTACAACATAAAAATGACTAAGATAAGTAGCATAACTTTCGTCGCCGATGTTTGTTAGAAAACTTACTATTTTACGATTTGCATTAGTAAATAGATTCTCTAAATTCAGCATTGAATATATTAGTAAGATAGAAGGAATTCCGTAAATAATGATTCTGTCGAAACTCAATTTTGAAGATTCGGCATAACACATAAAAACGTATGAAAAAGTAGCAATTAATATATATGGTGATGAATAATTTTTTTGTTTTCTTGTGATGAATAATTTGTATAAAAGCATTCCAAAGACAAATTCAAATATAAGGGTGTTACCAAAAAATAATGTTATTACATCGTTTTCTACATATGTTCTTACAACAAAGTAAAAAATCGAAATCAAAATAATTGTTGATTGTATGTAATAGCGTTTCGCAAAGATTAAAGAGATCCAAATGCAAAAGTAAAAAAACATTTCGTAATTTAATGTCCAGCCGACAGAAAGCATTGGATAAAGAGTGCCATTTTCCTTAAAGTATGGAATAAAAAATAATGATTTAAGATAATTTAATAAATTAACAGTTGTTGAGTTTAATAATTCTGGTTTTATTGCTGCTAATAGCAGTAAGCAAGTTGTTAGAATCCAGTAAAGTGGAATAATTCGGGATAGTCTACTAATTACAAACGATCGAGGACCTTGACCATTAGAAACAACCATAGCCATTACAAAGCCGCTAATAACAAAAAAAATATCAACCCCAAATGAACCAAATACTGGAATGTTTATGGAAGTTGAGGCAGCGCTACCAATATGAAAATATACAACACTTGTAGCTGCTACCGCTCTTAGTATTTGAAGTGATTTAAGTTCAGACTTATTTTTTTTGGTTGAATCTTGATCTGTGGAATGTCTCATATTCATAATGCTATACAAATGATTGCAAGTTTTAGAAAAAGTCTGCGTAGGCTCACAGCGGGACTTAGGAGTAAAAAATTGCAACCCCGAAGTTAGCTTGATTGGTTTAACAGAAACGGCACTAATGCGACCATGAAATAAGGGCACATTCCAATCGGAGATGTACCCTTATTGTTACAGCTGGTGAGTCTAGCGCAAAGACTTAATCGTCGCCGCTAAACACACCCAGTATTTGCAACAAGCTTAGGAACAAGTTGTAGATTGATACGTACAGGGAAACTGTCGCCAAGATGTAGTTGGTTTCGCCGCCGTGAATCATGTCGCTGGTTTGATATAAAATCATGCCGGACATCAGCAGGATAAACATCGCAGACACAGCTAATGATAAGGCAGGAATTGCAAATACCATCGCCCCGAGTCCGGCCAAAAATGCCACCAGTACGCCAACCATCAGAAATCCGCCCATGAAGCTGAAGTCTTTACGAGTGGTTAACGCATACGCGGATAATCCTAAGAATATCGCGCCGGTGCCGCCCAATGCAGTCATCACTAATTCAGTGCCATTGCTGAAGTTTTCGATGTACATGTTCAAAATCGGCCCAAGGGTTAAGCCCATGAAACCGGTTAATGCAAATACACACAGCAATCCCCACGCGCTGTTGCTGAATTTGGTGGTTAAAAATAACAAACCGAAATAACCTACCATGGTGATAATCATGCCAGGGTGCGGTAAATTAAGCGCCATGGAGGCGCCAGCGGTCAGGGCGCTAAACAACAAGGTCATGGATAACAACATGTAAGTGTTTCTTAACATCTTGTTAGTGGCCAGAATGCTTGCTTCCGGCCTTGATATAGCAGTATTTAGTCTCATATGTTTATGGACTCCTTAATAAATGGAATGAAAGGGTAGATTCCCGTCCAGAATGGTACAAGAGATTGCCGGTCTTTGTAAGATATTTCCAATTGAAAAAAATTAACGCCAACTTATTAGTTCAGTAGCCACTATGACAGACACCAAAGTAACCCCTTACCAACTGATGGGCGGAGAAGCCGCCATCCTAAGTCTAGTTGATCGCTTTTATTTTTTTATGGACAGTCTGCCCGAAGCGGCTGAACTGCGGGCTATTCATGCGCCCAGTTTGGCAAACGCAAAGTCTAAGTTGTTTAAGTTTTTGTCCGGTTGGTTAGGCGGGCCGGGTCTATTTGAGCAGGAATTCGGCCATCCGCGCTTGCGGCAACGGCATTTTCCTTTTGCGATTGGACCTGCCGAGAGAGACCAGTGGATGCTATGCATGAACAAAGCGTTAAATGAAATGTCTATGGATGGGGAATTAAGAGAGGCGATTAGAGAAGCGCTGCAGAACTTGGCCACCCACATGATCAATCAACAATAGATGTCTGCATTACCATTTACCTACCTCCTTCGACGCAGCCAACGGGCGACGCGGGTACGCATCGTCGTTAAGCCGGGTTCTGTTGAAGTAGTTGCGCCGCCTAAAGTCCCCGAGAGCAAAATCGTGCAATTTATTCATGCCAAGCAGCAATGGATCATGTCGGCTTTAGGCAAAATGCAGGCGAAAGGGCATCTTGCCAACAACGGTGTTGCCTCAATTGTTTATGGGCATGGCGCAGATGTTTTTTATCAGGGGCGAATTTATCAATTAGCGACCAAACCGTCGAAGTTAAAGAACGCTAAAGTGGAGTTTGTTGACGGTTTCATTGCTCATGTGCCGGAATCTTTGCAGGTCGAACAGCATAGCGATGCTATTAGAGGCGCATTAGAACGATGGATGAAAAAGCAGGCTAAAGTGCATGTCGAGCATCTGGTGAATCGGCATGCGCCCAGAAAACAGTTATTTCCTCAGTCGATAAAAATCAAGACTCAAAAAAGCCGCGGGGGCAGTTGCGGCATCCATAATGACATCAATATTAACTGGCTCTTGGTCATGGCGCCTGCAGAAGTGCTGGAATATGTTGTGGTTCATGAGCTGTGTCATATCCAGCAGCGCAATCATTCCCGGCATTTTTGGGCCTTGGTCGAAGAACATTTACCGGGCTATCAGCAACACCGGGTTTGGCTTAAAAAGCATGGCAGTCATTTGATGCGGGGCTTGTGAATTTCATAAGAGAATTATCCGTTCGTGCTGAGTTTATCGAAACATGGTTGGATAATTTTTAGGATTTACACAATTTTAAGCCCTGAAAAAATCCAGCGCTCTGGCAATTTGTTCCTTGGCATCATGTAACACTTGTAAAGACATGTCTGGGGTTAGCGCGTTATCGCCCAGTTTAAGAAACGCCGGCAAGGTGTGCAGTGGCGGCAAATGGTGACTGTGTGTACTTCCGAATTGGCTATGAAATCGGGCTAACAAAACAATATCGCTTAACTGCAATTCCGGGTTTTCATCGTGATACCAATTGCTGACCTGGGCGGGTATTTGTTGCAGGCTTTCTGGAAAACGCCATTTTTTTAAAATATATACACCTATCCGACTCTGCAAGGTCACAATGGTTTGCTCAAGTTCCTGCTCGGTATAGTCTGACGCAGCCTGGCTTTCAGCATAAGTAACGATAGGTAACGCGCCGATATTGTGAACTAATCCGGCGAGTAAGGCTTCGTCGGGATTGATTTTATGGCTGAACGAAGCCAGCGTATAACTCAGGCTGGCAATTTGTATACTTTGTTGCCAGAGCTGTTGAATGCGTTTATTGAGCTGCTTATTGTTGCTGCGGAACAGGTTGTTCATGCTGATGCTGGTCACCAGGTTTTGCGTGGTTTTTAAACCCAGGCGATTGACCGCATCATGGCTATTGGTGATCGGGTTAAAGGTTCGATAAAAAGGGCTATTGACGACTTGGATCAATTTGGAAGAAATCACCGGATCCAAGTTAATGATTTTCACTGCATCGGCAATGTCGATGTCTTTTTGCAGCGCGCTACGCAAGCGTAATGCTACATCCGGCAAGCTGGGAACGTGTAACTGGTCTTTTCTGTAGACGCCGCAGCAACCATTGAAAAAATGGCTGCTGCGCAACATGGACGGTATGTCTTTAGGGGTTATCAGCGGGTTGTTGACGTAGGCCGCAGTTGAGCTGCGCTGCAACATAGATAAAGGTAAATAAATGATTTCAGTTGCCGATTTTGCAATGGCACTGAAGCAATGCTCGAGATTAGCCGATAAGGGGTAACAGGCTTTAAAGGTGGTGGCGTCAACGTTGTAGCCGCTGCCGTTAACAGTCTCAAGAAATACTTCACCAGTGCGTAAATAGATCAGTTCATCGGCACTATCGCCTCGATTGAAGATGATGTCGCCGGGGGCAAAATGCCTCGATGTCACTTTTAAAGCGTGTAATTCATCAACAGGCAGGTCGCCAATCGGGATGAGTTTTTGTAAAAATTCTAGGGGTAACGCGATACTGATGCTGGAGTTTGTCGAGCTGACGGTCCCAGTCTCAGGCTTGGCAGCGGATTTTTTTAAAAATTTCCAGAACATAGTGTGTCGGGTAGCAATGGTGGCAAGCGGTTTAGGAGATTAATATCGTCGTTTGAAAGTATAGAGTAGCTGTAAAAATGGGGTACGTTGTTGGTACCTTAAAAGTGGGCGATGAAACTTTCAACGCTTTAAAATATGGCCTGGAACTCATATGAAAATATCAATTAATGGAACTCTGTATGGATCACAAACAATTTAAAGTCATCGTCTTGGCAAGTTTATTTATCGCGGCAAGTACGGCCCAGGCCGATAATATCGTCGAAACTCCCGATTTTTGGTTGGAATCGGGTAAGCGCAATATAAAAGCGGCCGAGCAACTCAAACCCAATAATACTTACGCTAAAAACGTGATTTTATTTGTCGGCGACGGCATGGGCATTTCCACGATTACCGCTGCGCGTATTTTTGAAGGTCAGTCCAAACCCAATAACCGGGGCGGCGAGGAAAATTCCTTGAGCTTCGAACAGCTGCCTTATCTGGCGTTATCCAAAACCTATAGCGCCAATCAACAAACCCCGGATTCTGCGCCGACCATGTCGGCGATTATCACCGGCGTTAAAACCAATGACGGCGAATTATCGGTCAGCGCTAAACTACCACGCGAAGAAAAAAACGCCGATGTGGTTAACGCCAATAAAGTTAAAACCTTGCTGGAACAAGCTGAAGAAAAAGGCCTGTCAACCGGCGTGGTATCGACGGCGCGCGTTACTCATGCCACGCCTGGCGCTTGCTATGCGCATACATCCGAGCGTGATTGGGAATCCGATGCACAACTTCCGGCCGATGCGAATGTTAAAGACATTGCCAGACAGCTGGTCGAGTTCAATATTGGCAATGGCTTGGAAGTCGCTTTGGGTGGCGGTCGCAGCATGTTTTTGCCCACTACCGTCGCCGATCCTGAAGACACCGACAAAACCGGCGGCCGCAAAGATGGCCTGGACTTAACCAAGCAATGGCTGAACAAATATCCAAAATCCGCTTATGTTTATAACAAAGCCGGGTTTGACGCTATCGACGCTAAAAAGACCGAGCATTTATTGGGCTTGTTCGAGCGCTCCCACATGGAATACGAACATGATCGTCTGAGCGATGCGGGCGGCGAACCGTCACTGACCGAAATGACCACCAAGGCCATCGATATTCTGTCGAAAAATAAAAAAGGCTATTTTTTGATGGTTGAAGCCGGTCGCATCGACCATGCGCATCATGCCGGTAATGCTTATCGGGCGTTGTCTGAAACCGTTGAGTTGTCCAATGCGGTGCGTAAGGCCCTGGAAAAAACCAACGCCAAAGACACCTTGATTATCGTTACCGCCGATCACAGTCATACCTTTACCATTGCCGGTTATCCGCAGCGCGGCAACCCGATTTTGGGGCTGGTAAAACAACCCGGCGAAGCCAACTTTGCCAAAGACAAAAACGGTCTGCCTTACACGACGCTCGGTTATGCCAACGGCCCCGGTTATCGCGGTTCGAATGTTCGTCCGGATTTGAGTTCTACCGATACCGCGCATCCTGACTTTCTGCAGGAAGCCGCAATTCCACTCGGCAGCGAAACCCATGGCGCCGAAGATGTAGCCATTTTTGCTAGCGGCCCGCAAGCCTATTTATTTCATGGTATCCAAGAAGAAAGTTATATCTATCAAGTGATGGCAAAAGCCTTAAAACTTAAGCCCGGTCAGTAGGTTCAGTCTGATGTTAAAAATAATGTTATGGATTGCGTTGCTGTTGTTGAGCGCTTGTGCTCAACAACCGGGCAAGCCGTTACAAATTCAGGCGCTTGAGCAGCTTCCGGCGTTAGCTGCGGAGTTTGAAACGATCGTCGAATCTGATGGTGGTCAACAGCGCTATCAATGGCGGTTCTGGCGCACAGCTAAGCGCGTTGAAACCCATAATCTGCAAGACAACACTGGGGAAATTTGGACTAAATCAGCCGATGGCAAAATTGCTTATGAACGGGTGTTTCATGACCAACAGCAGGTGATTGAATACACACCCGGCGATTTAAACGCCATCGGTTCCGTCCCTGACTGGTCTGCGATTGCAACACTATTAAATCAGCCGATGATTGCTGGGTTAGTTGAAGATGATCATGAACAAGTGTTAGGTCGTCCAGCCAGCCATTACCAAAGTAATACGCTGGAAGTGACTTGGCTTGACCGTGAGCAATTGCCCGCGCTGATCAAACGTAACGATCACGGGCATACCATCACCACTCGCGTTATTGGCATTTATCCGCTAGCAGAGTCGCCTTGGTCATATCAACGATCAACAAATTATCGCTATACCGATTTTGCCGACATTGGCGACAAGGAAAGCGATCCGTTTATTCAATCGATTCAGCATAAAATCAAAGGCGCACATAATCATAGTGATTAACGGCTTTAGTCTTAAGTGATTGGCAGTTAAAAACCTCAGCACTGTATCGATAGTCTGAGGTTTTTTTTAACAAGTTTAAATGGTGATTTGAGTACCGTCGAATTTGGTAAAGGTATAGCCTTTAAAGTACTCGTTGTAGGTGGGGTTTTGATCGCTCAGGATACTGATTGCCAGCGCTTCGCCTAAGGAATGCGAGGCTGAAATATCGGAACGAACATGGAAGCCGTTAAAGTTACGGCCATAGCCGATATTGTTAACCAATTTATTTAATTCGCCGCCGAGTGTCAGCGCTGGGCCAGTATAAGGAATGAGCTTGGTAGGGTCATTTGGATCAACTTGTACCGGGTTTGGTATCACATAGTTTTCATCAAAAAATGCTTTCAGCAGTGTAACTGGTGTAGCGGCGGAAATCGTTGCGCCACTTGGGTAACCCGGGTGAGTTGGTGCGCCGACATTATTCGCCAGTGGTAATAGATAGCTGCCAAACGCAGCAAACACGCGGGTCAATACATCGGACTTTAATATGTCGGCATGTATCGGGTATTGCGCGCCATTGGCTTTAATCTTATGAACTAAGCCCGCATAATCTTCGGGACGTAAACGCCGATTTACATACCAATTTTGGTAGTAAGAAGTCCTCGGGGACAACGGAGCCGCGTAGGCTAGTAAGCCCTGTATAAAACTAGCTGAAAAAGTCGAAACGCTGCTCTGAGTTTTAGACTTTACATAAGGATTAGCTGGATTGAGTGGTGCGCCAACACCTCCAGCCAACGGGTTGGTTGCATTGGGCGCAGCCAACAAAATTCCTGATTAGCTAGATACTTCAGCCAAGCCCAGGTTATGGGCGTAGACTGACTGGAAGCTAACCCAAGAGGAGTGTGTTATGTCGATCAATCGCATTCAGTTTCAACCAGGACTATCGATGCCTGACTTTCTCAAACAC
>JAUYMX010000416.1 GCA_030699345.1 Methylococcaceae bacterium | reverse complement strand
AAACAATTGGTATAATGCGCGCTCTTGAAGTGACAAGCACTTCAGGCGCGTAGCTCAGTTGGTTAGAGCACCACCTTGACATGGTGGGGGTCGTTGGTTCGAGTCCAATCGCGCCTACCAGATAAATCAAAGGCTTAGGGTAAAATCTAGGCCTTTTTTATTGCCTGAAATTTTCTTTGGCGCACTTTCAAAAAAACCGCAACACTTGTTGAGTGCTATTTTTTGCGGTTGATCCAGTGCTTCAAATCCTAGAAACCAAGTTTGTTTGTGAATTGACCTGGCATGAGTTTTATTTGCACACCTCAATATCCCAACCAAGTTGTTCAATGACATAGCTAAAAACTGTATCCAGCGGCGCCGTGATGTTGACTGGCAGGCCGTTGGTTGGATGAATAAAAGACAGCTGAGTGGCCGCTAACAGCAGCTGATGACAGTTAAATTGCTGTCTAAAAAAAGTATTCTGCGCGCCATCGCCGTGGCTGGTGTCACCGATTATCGGATGAAAAATATGCTTCAAATGGCGTCGCAATTGATGTTTGCGGCCTGTTTTGGGAGACAATTCAAGCAGGGAATAGCGACTGGTCGAATATCGACCGACGGGGAAGGGTAGCTCTGTGGTGGTCAGTCGTCGGTAATGTGTTATCGCTGTTTGCGCGGCTTTATCTTGGTTGGCCTTAGCATCCGTCATTTTATCCAGTTGTTCTTTAAGCGGATAATCAATTATGTCTTGTTCGGTCGTATGACCTCTAACGATTGCAAGATAAGTTTTGTTGACTCCCGTCCCCATAAAAACGCCCATCATTTGCCGGGCGGCAACTGGATTCAGAGCAAACAGCAGAACACCGGCGGTGGGTTTGTCGAGCCGGTGGACAGGAAACACTTTTTGCCCCAGCTGATCGCGCAGCATTTGCACGGCAAATTGGGTTTCATGCCGGTCAATTTCAGATCGATGCACCAACAATCCGGCCGGTTTATTAACGGCAACCAACTGCTCGTCTTGATAAAGGATGTCCATAGAATTGTTATGAGCGCTTCCGTGCTCCGATAACTAACAATGCCAATAAACTTGACCACAACAGAATAGGGACTAGCCAAAACCATTGTTGGTAGAAGGTGACGGGCGGGTTTTTAAGGTAGGGCACTTCATAAACGCCTGTCCACGGTTGATGGATAGGTGACCGCTCCAGGATTTCTCCGGATGCCAGGGATACCGTGGAAATGCCGGTGTTGGTCACTCGTAATACCGGCCTGCGAAATTCAACACCGCGCGCCAGGGTCATGTACATGTGCTGATAGGGTTCTTGCCAGGTGCCATACCAGGAATCGTTGGTGACATTAACGATAAACTGCGCGCCCAAATTGGATAGGTCACGCGAGAATTTGGGGAAAAGACTTTCGTAACAGATTTGTGGGCCCATTTGATAGCCGTTCCATTTCAGTAGGGTAGTCGGACCGGGGCCTCGAGCAAAGTGACCGGTGGCAGGTAGCCAGTCGCGAATTGCGGGAAACCATTGCTCACCGGGGATATATTCACCAAAAGCCAATAATACTGTTTTGCTGTAATTAGGAGGTACGATCTCGCCGTCTTTGTTGACGACAAATAATGAGTTAGTTAGCAATTTTTGCTGCGGGTCGACACTGTAGGCACCAGTAATCAAGGGTAATTGCCTGGCACGCAGAAAATTAGCCAGCACCTGCGGTGATTCGTCATATTTAAACTGCTCACCCAGTAACGCTGGAAATGCTGTTTCCGGCCAGAGCGCGAAATCAATCGGCGCACCTTGGTGAGCTTTAAGGGCATCGTCGGTAAGGTTTAAATAGCGACGTAGAATTTCTTTGCCGAAGCCTTTGCCTAGTTCGGCGGCCAGCTTTTCGGCATTGCCGATGTAAGCTTGAACCAGTAATGTTCTAAACGACGCATCAGGCTGCGGTAGCCGGTTTTTAAGCCACAGGCCGCCTAAATTTAGTAAAAAAAACCCACTGATCACCGATGCCAAAATTAACTTACCGGCGGTTTGTTTGCGCTTTTCCCAAGCGACATAAAGTGGGAGATTACACAGCAATGTGGCAGCACTAAGCCCACTAAAGCCAATAATTTCGGCCCAATGGTAAACCGGAATATTGGAGCCGAACCAGGTATAACCAAAATTCCAGTCGAATAGAGTGAGCGAGTTGGCTTCGCATAACACAGTGATCAGTGCCATCAACCATAAAGATAATCGCTTTGACCAGTTGAATTTTTGCCGCCCCCAAAACCAAATAGCACCAGCCAGAGGCACATATAAATGTGCGATTAACCCATAAACGATCATGCCGATAGCCGCTATAGACCAGTCTAGGTGGGCAAACTCGTGTAAAAGATAAGTGACCCAGTTGAAACCAATCAGCGTAAATACAAACGAGGTGATCATGCCGCCTATCACTACGTCTTTAAAGCGCGTTTGTTGGCTCCAGAACAACCACAATGGTACAAAGCAGAATAACGACGCCCACGGCGGGAAAGGGATGTAACTGGTGCCTATGAAAAGACCGGATAAAACAGGCAATATCCAGCGTGTCAGCTGGTTTGATTGACGCATAATCATGATGGGAACGAGAGGCTGGGTTGATGCTTGGCAGAGGAGGGCGCACAAGGGCAAGATCTACCCTTGTGTATTTTGTGCTTGCTATCGGTGTATTTCGTTATGTAAGGCGCGGTATTCGTCGGTCAGCTTATGGTGCGGCACGTAATGCACTAATGGTTGAGATTCGCTGTGCGACTCCCTAACTTTTACTGACGGAGAGATCATTGATGCTAGTACCGGTAAGCCTTCGGCAATAAGCTCTTCTACCAACTGACGTGGTAGGTTGGCTTGTTTTTGATATTGATTGACGATGATGCCTTCAATTTCAAGGCCTTGGTTGTGGTCGGCTTTAACTTCGCTAACGACTTGCATCAGTGAGTACAAGGCTTCACGAGCAAAGGTGTCGCAGTCGAAAGGTATTAAGCATTTTTCCGCGGCAATCAGGGCCGACTGACTGTAGAAATTCAGGATTGGCGGGGTGTCCATGTAGATTTGATCGAAGCCTTCAAGTTTTTCCAAGGCTTCTTTGAGCTTGAAAATCTTCATTCTTGATTCCAAGCGACCTTGCAATGGATCCAGTTCCGGATGTGAAGGAATCACGAACAGATTGGGGAATGGTGTTGCATGTATCACACTATCCAGGCTGAACGGACTGCTGTTGCCAAATAAAGACAAGCTCAAACAATCCTTAAAGAAATGGGCAATGGTTTTGTCACTATCGGTGACTTTTTGCCCCAATAGATACTGACTTGAATTGCCTTGTACATCTAAATCAATCACCAAGGTACGCTTACCTTCAACAGCACTGATGGCGGCCAAATTACAGGTGATTGTGGATTTGCCGACGCCGCCTTTCTGATTGAAAATGAC
>JAUYMX010000412.1 GCA_030699345.1 Methylococcaceae bacterium | reverse complement strand
GGTTAGGCCGTGATAGCCATGATCACAAAAGACAATTTTTTCGCGTTTAGTGGTGTACCGGGCAAATTTTATTGCTGCTTCAACAGCTTCTGTACCAGAGTTACAGAAGAAAATTTTGTTGAGATTATCAGGCGTAGTTTTGAGAATTTCTCTACCTAAAAGGCCACTGAGTACGGATACATCCAGCTGTACCAAATTAGGCAGTTCCAGCGTCAAGGTTTCTTTAAGCGCACTGATGACTGTTGGGTGGTTTCTGCCGATGGCGAACACTCCAAAACCACTGAGCAAATCCAGGTATTCCGTACCGTCTTGATCGTACAAATACTGTCCGATAGCTTTTTTGTAATGGCGATCATAGCCAATAGTCTTCAATACCCTGACCAATTGGTTGTTTAAATATTGCTCGTAAAGATCAAACTTGTCGGTGCTGTGTTGCGCTAAAAGTTCACTGATACTAAAAGTCATATGTACCTCGTAGGAGTTTTGCTATCTATCCTTGACTGGTTGGGTCAGGAGTTCAAAAATTTAAAGTTGCGCTGGTTACGTAAAGCTAACTATGTCTTCCAGGTGTTTAGCGACCTGTTTTAAGGTGTTTTTGGCGGCTTGAAAATGTAAGCCTAACTTGATCAAGCCAGGTATTTCAGTAGGATGTCTAAGAATAAAAAACAATAATTTGCTTAACTCTATATCACCTTGCTTGTTAAGAGCTGCGCTTATAGCTTTCGGCAGGTTCATGCTAGCGGGGTCGGCAATGGCTCGTATCGCCAGGAAAGGCAGTTGATAATGCATAGCAACTTTCGCAACAGCAATACTTTCCATATCTACAGCAATTGCCCCTGTTTTTTCGTGCAGGTGGCTTTTTTCGTTACAGGATGCAACTAACGTTTTACTTTCCGCGAGCCCGCCAGATTGAATGGTCAGGTGTTGCTGAAGTTTTTGCTGCGTAGATTTAAGCCACTGGCTGTCAGTTGCAAGCAACGCTTGATTTTCATCAATTAACTGCGTAGCCAGAACTAAATTACCGGGCTGAAGCATAGTGTCAAGAGCCGCTGCACAGCCCCAACTAATAAGTTTTTCAGCGCCCTGAGTAATGAGTAACTCAGCAGCAAGCCTTGCGTTTTCTGGCCCTGTGCCGGAATAGGCAACAACTTTGTTATCCGCAATAAAAAGACAGCACCCTTTCGCAATTTTTTTTGCTGTTAGGGTGCTGAGTTCTTCTGGTAGGGCGACAACAAAACCGGTGATCACGCTTTGTTTAGCTCGTTTCGGTATCTTGCCAGCGCCCACAGCGGGAAAAATTTATCGTAGCCGTGATACTTAAGGTAGAAAACCTTAGGAAAGCCTGGGGCGGTAAAACATGGGTCATTCCAAACGCCGTCTGCTTGTTGTTTGCGCAGAATGAAGTCCACACCAGCTTTTACTTCAGGGCTATGCGCATGACCTGCAGCCATTAAGCCTAAAATCGCCCATGCGGTATGGAATGCGGTACTGAATTTGTATTTACCGGCAAAGCTGGCATCGTGATAGCTGTAATTGTCTTCCCCCCAGCCACCATCTTCGCGCTGAACGCTTTTTAACCAAGCAACAGCTTTGGTGTACATCGGATCGTCTTTTGGCACGCTGGTTTGTTCTAAGCCCAATAACGCAGACCAGGTGCCGTAAATATAATTGGTGCCCCAGCGTCCAAACCACGAACCATCGACTTCTTGTTCACTACGCAAGTAAGCGATAGTGCGCTCCAAAGCTGGCAGGTATTCATCATGGTCTTTAGCTACGCGCGCCATGAGCATCGCGCAACGCGCACTGACATCGGCAGTTGGCGGATCTAGCAACGCCCCATGATCGGCAAAAGGAATTTCGTTAAGGTAGTAAGAGGTATTATCAACATCAAAGGCGCCATAGCCGCCGTTTTTAGACTGCATACCTACAATCCAGCGTGTGGCACGATGAATAGATTCATCTAAATTGGATAGATTGGAATCAGCCATTGCAAAGCCAACGACAGCGGTATCGTCGACATCAGGATAATGCGGGTTGGCAAATTGAAATGCCCAACCGCCACCTTCAAGTGTGGGTTTGGAAATGCGCCAGTCTCCCGGCTCGTCCGATAGTTGTACGCTTTTCAACCAGTCATAAGCGCGAGTTAAATTGTTGGCGTTGCCGACTTTGTCAGCTTCTTGTAATGCCAGAGCAGCTAATGCGGTATCCCAGACCGGCGATAAGCAAGGCTGGCAATAGGCATCTTCTTCGTTAATAACCAGTAGCTTATCAATGGCTTTGCGCGCGGTAACAACGTGCGGGTGATCTTTTGGAAAACCAATTAACAACATGGCTTGATAGGCGGCGATCATTGCAGGACAAATGCCGCCTAAACCATCTTCGCCATTTAAGCGCTCAACAAACCAGTCTCTGGCTTTATCAAGAGCTAAAGTACGCATTTTTTTTGGGATTAACGGTTCTGTGACACGGCCCAAAAAATCCAAGCCAAGAAATATTTTGTTTAGTACTGTTCTTTCAGGGAAATAATGTTGTTCCTCATCTGGGTGGGTAACAAATATTTCCAGAACATTAACTTTGCTGGGATTTTTAGCAGTGGCTTTAAGTGTGCAAAGGATAAATAAAGGCACCATGACGGTTCTTGACCAATATGACACTTTGTCCAAATGGAATGGAAACCACTTGGGCAGCAACATGATCTCAACAGGAATATATGGAACCCCACGCCAAGGTATTTGCTCAAACAT
>JAUYMX010000408.1 GCA_030699345.1 Methylococcaceae bacterium | reverse complement strand
ATGTCCCGATGCTGAAGTACTTTAACTTGAACAACCCAATACAGGGGAATGCCGTTTTCTAAGGCCTCTTTGGCGCGCATGCTTAATTG
Source organism: Methylococcaceae bacterium (assembly GCA_030699345.1). Taxonomy (GTDB): domain Bacteria; phylum Pseudomonadota; class Gammaproteobacteria; order Methylococcales; family Methylomonadaceae; genus JABFRC01. Next base: position 1,519 of record JAUYMX010000408.1, on the reverse strand, counting down.
ATAGTCAAACTCTGCAGCAAGTACGTAGCTATCACCCTGCAATTTCATTTCGGCCGATTTCACTACTACACCAAATTCATCGGCACTAGCTAAAATCGGCCACCACAAACAAAAACAGTACAAAAAGGCTGCTAAAACGGGCACTTAGCGCTTACCCAATCGCGCGTAATAAAAGCCATCCATTGCCGACTCACCAGTAATAATTTGCCTGCCACAACTGCCTGCAACGCCCCAGTCAGCATCGATAGGCAACTCCACGGCGTCTTCATTACTATCAAGAAAAGCCCTTATTTGCAGCTCATTTTCCTGCTTTAAAATAGAGCAGGTCGCATACAACAATATGCCGCCTGGCGCTAATAACGGCCAGATAGCATGTAAGATATTTTTTTGCAGCGCACTCAGGTGGTCAATATCCTCAGCTCTACGCAAAATTTTAATGTCAGGATGACGACGAATAACACCCAACGCCGAGCATGGCGCATCCAGTAAAATTCGATCAAAAAGTTGACCATTCCACCATTTCTGCGGGTTAGCCGCATCACCAACCAACAATGTGGCGGATAGCTTCAATCGCTGCAAGTTTTCTGCAACCCGTCGCAGTCTAGCTTCATCAATATCAATCGCTACCAGCTCTTGCAACTGCGACTGAGTTTCAAGAATATGTGCAGTTTTACCACCTGGCGCTGCGCAGACATCAAGTACTCGCTGTCCCGGCTGCGCATCCAGCAATGTGGCTGCCAATTGTGCAGCCGTATCTTGCACGGAAACATCACCATCGCTAAATCCGGGCAATGATTCAATTTGCACGGGTTTATCTAAAACGATGGCGGTAGGCGCATTGTCAACCGCAACAGCGATAATGCCCTGCTCGTCTAATTGTTTTAAATAACTTTCCCGACTGACCCTAGACAGATTAACCCGCAACACCAACGGCGCCTGCAGATTGTTTTCCAGATAAATGTCAGCCGCTTGTTGAGGCCAGTCGTGATTAATACGTTTGATTAGCCATTCAGGATGACTAACTGCTGAAGAAGGTGTGCTATTAGCCTTTTGAGTCAAATCATCTTGCTTGCGTAAATAATTCCGTAACAACGCATTTAGCAAGGCTTTTGCCCATGGCTTTTTACGTGCTGCCTGCACAGTTTCCGAAACCGCTGCATGCGGCTTAACCCGCATAAATTCAAGTTGATACAAGCCTACCAAAGCTAATGCCTTAACTTCGGTATCTTTTAATGGCTTATCCAATAACTCATTGAGAATAAATTCAAGTCGGTGACTATATCTGCACACGCCATAGCATAAGGCTTGCACAAACGCCTTATCTTTGGGGTCGATGGCTTCGACTACGTTACTAGAAAGAGCGTCATCAAGTGCAGCAGTCAACGACTGTCCATTTTGGAACACCCGATTCAACACCCGGGCTGCGATTAATCGGCTATTCAACCTAAGATCACTCCATCCATGTTGTGTGCGGCTAGAAAAGCCTGAGCGGGGATGCGCTTACCGCCCGGCAATTGCA
>JAUYMX010000400.1 GCA_030699345.1 Methylococcaceae bacterium | reverse complement strand
CCAGCTATTTTGGCAGCGCTAATCGCAAGATCATTAGCTCGCTTAGCATTTTCAGCATTATGCTGCACCGTAGCAGTTAGCTCGTGCATACTGGCTGCTGTTTGTTCCAAACTGGCCGCTTGCTCTTCAGTGCGATGCGACAAATCGTTATTCCCAGACGCAATTTCTTTTGCGCCGGTATTAATATTGTCGGATGCATCCTTAATTTGACCGATGATTTCTTTTAACTTAGCTGCAGTGGTGTTGGCATTATCCTTAAGCTGACCAAATGTTCCTGAATATTCATTAGTGATGGTTTCTGTTAAATCACCTTGCGCAATGGCACTTAATACACGCACAACATCTTCAAGTCCGTCATGACAAATTTGCATCAACTGATTGATACCAGTGCCCGCCTGCTCATAAAAGCCACCAAACTCACCTGCATCAATACGATATTTAAAGTCACCGTTAACAGCCGCTTGAATAGCATTCGCCACTTCTGTTTCTACTCTAATTTCTTCAGTGCGTTCTATCCATTCAGCAGCTACCCCTAAGCGACGATTTTGCTCATCAATTACCGGACTAGCTGTAATTATTAAATGGTGACCATGCAAATTGAGATTAGATTTAAACGGTTCGGTAGCGGTCGAAAGTATATTTGCTTGATGCGCAGGTTTTTTATGAAATAAGTCTATGTTGCTGCCTACCAAGTTCTCTACCGAAAAATTTGGAAGTTGCTGCTTAATATCAGATTCAATATTTTTCAGTAACCTGACCACCGCTTTATTGACATAAATAATCGTGCGATCGTTATCAGCAATCATCACACCGGTACTAACATTATCCAGCGCAATTTTAACGCGCGTCACCTCATCAATTAATTTGTTTGCCGTTGCCATCCGCTCAACAATTTCTTGCTGCATTTGTTTCATTGCATATAACAAACTGCTTTTATCACTCGCATCAAGCTCAATCGTCCTACCTAAGTTGCCTTTAGCTATTTCCAGAGCCATGCCTTTGGCGAAAAAAGGATCAATGCCTAATTGCTTGGCCAATAACTGTGTTAAATACAATGCAATAAAGACACTGACCAACAGGCCAAACACCGCCAACACCATCATATAATTAGCAGTATCATCAGCGGACTTTGCAATCGCACTGGTGATGGTTTTCTCCTGGCTAACGGCTGTGTCTCTAAATTTTGTCATCCTTTCAGCAAGGGCTATTGACGTCTGGTCAAACTCTTCCATGATGACATTACCGGACTGAGTGCCACCACTAATATAGGCGGCCGCCATACGCTTACCAGTGTTATAAAACGCCTCGAAAGCTTGCTCAATCGCACTTAATTCTTCTATCTGCGCACTGGTTAATTTATTTTCACGAAATTGCGTTATCGTTTTCTTGAAATCAACCGCAAACTCCTCAGCTTCTTGGTACCCGCCATCATTATGAGTCGCAGACACATCAGTTAAAAACTGTTGCACCTGAATAATATCCAGCGCCATTTTTTCTGCCGCCCATGCTTGCGGCGACACCACATCGCGCAACTCTGTCATACTGCTTCCAGCGTCAATGAATTGCCGTACAGACAATGTCATCAAAATCATCATCAATAAAATGATGCTGCCAAAGCCCATCAACAACCGTGCCTTAAAACTTATAAACCCTTTCATCGCAGAACCCTTGGCATACTAAATATTATCGTTGGCTTACGTAACAATGCGTCTACTGCCAAAATTTACAGCTGCTTAATCAAGCGCGCCAATTCATTTAACTCACTAAGTTGATGTCCAGTGATGTTTTGATCTCGCTTTAGCTCTTCAATCTGAGTATCGATTTTGGCAACTATCGCCTGCTGTTCACTTTGACGAGTGCGCAATTTGTCTATCATGCCGGCAAATGCCAGCCCCAACTCCTGAAGCTGATCTTTTTCTCGTAGCGACACCAGCACTTCCAAATCGCCATCGCCCACTTGCTCACAAAGCCTTTCAAAACGATATAGCGGCCCGGCAATTTTGTGCGACGCGTATAAAGCTGCAAATACCGCCAGCGTTCCGGCGATAACGATGGCAACTACGTTACCAATAAAAATAGATAGTCCCAATCGATCCCAAGCATTGACGATATTGGCATGAGCAGTTTGCGACTGGGCTTGTAAATCGCTACCGGTTATCCAAAAAATTAACGCTGCAGAACATAGTCCAGATAACAAAATTAATAAAAAAACTCCGACAATAATGCGTGCTTGGAAGGCTTTGTTTATGAAAACATTACGACGCTTAAAAGGAACATTGGACATTATTTAGACCCTTGATTTGAATTGTGACAAATTAAGCAAAGCTCGCCGTCGACATTATTACGACGCAGCAAAAAACTTTTGTGTAGCCGATCAGCATCGACCAGCCGATCCATAAAACTGAAACTGGCTTGTGGTCGATCGCTGACCAGACTGCCATGCGTGTAATGACAAGTTAAACAAGATAGCGTGTTTTTCTTACCTAGAGGCATATCGGCTGGAATTTCAAAATCAAGCTTTAAGCCTGTTTTATGACCATCTTCAGCGTTATGACAACCGGCGCACATTGCCACACCGTCATTATTGAAGTCAGCCATATCAGCTTGCTTATTCTTCGTCTCCAACGGCTTTGTCAAGTCATGCTCCGGCTTAGCAACATGACAGCTAAGACAGTCCGCGGATTTGCTGGTTGCAGAAAGCGTATGCGGATTATCTGCAGCATGCACGGCGAAAGTAACTTGCAGCAATAAGCCCAGGATGAATTTCAGCAGAAATTTAAATGCATTCGTATTCATATTAAAAAGCCACAACCAATTGAGCTATCCCTAGGTTTTTATCAAAGTAACGCTCTTGTGTTTGCGTCCCTAATGAATCGGTATATTCAAACTTAAGTTTGAAATATTCATTGAATTTGTAATTTAAGCCAAAAGTTAACGCCGATACATTATTAATAGCGACCAATGCCCCATCATAGTCTTCGGCCTTTCTGTTATGCGGCTGCCATCTGCCATAGCGAGCAAACGCGGTGACCGGATAACTTAAAAAGCTCTCAAGATCAGCTAATAAAGTTGCGTGGTAACCTAGCTCATCAGGCTTACCATATTCATTGCCATCCGCACCTACAAAGTTATTCCGCGCACTAAGCCACATCAATTCACTTTGCAGCTTAAGAAAACCGTAGCCTAAACTCACGTCAGCACCATACACCGAATTCCTGACGTTTCTGTTTTTATCAAGATCACTCAAATGCGACACGCCAAACTCAATGCCTTCTGACGTATTTTTGTGCGTCCGATACGTATTTTGTCCGAGTGACATACCTAAACGTCCACCGACAGACGTACCATCGTTGGCGTACATGGCATCCGTCCAAAACACCGAATAGTTGAACATGTTCCACGAACCGTATGAACGCACGCCATCCCCGTTATAACCGCCAAATTGCATTCTTGACGTAGTAATAGGCGCGGTGACTGTTACGCGATCAGTGTTGGCGAAGTATTGATAATCTGAAGAAAACGGTAAATCAAAACGTCCGCCCTGAACATGAAGACCATTGGCATTAAAAATTCGGCCTCTGGGCGGAATAGAATCATCAAACATGTGGTAATCAACCAAAGCAACAGCAATGCCCGCGCCACCAGCACCAATACCGCCCGGCCCGCTACCACCACAGGTTATCGCCGCAGGTGCTGAGTAGTCTGTACCCGAGGAATTACCACACAAAACGAGCGCCGAGCTGGCGGCGAAATGATCGTTATATGCATACTCTAAATCCAGCTCTACGGAACCGACACTAAACGTCTGGTCGGTAGAATTATCAGTTTTAGCGTTCACATCAAAAAAGCCGCTGATATCCAAGCCTTTCTCTTTAGCGGCTTCTCTGAGCTCCTCAACTTCTTCCGTTAACGCACCTAGTTTGCTGGAAATTGCCGGTTCAGCAGCGGTTTCATTGACTTTGCCTGTTGCAACTGGTGCTTTTTCTGAAGCTTTAACAGTTGAGGCTACGTTGGTGTTTGCTTGAAGTGGAGAAGGCGCGACTGCCTGTGGCGAATGCTCTAACTGCTGAATTCGGGCTTCGAGCTGCTCAATTTTTTGGTCTTTTTCTTTCAGCAGTCCTTCGACAATCTGGCGGATATGTTCATCAGAAACGTTTGCTGCGTTAGCCGCAAGTATCTGTGTCGCAAAAAAAATGCACTACCAATTAAACTCTTCGTCAGAAGATTTACGCGGGAACCAGACATAATCAATCAACCTTGTCAGTTATGTGTAAATCAAAAGTAGTTCACATTTTTTAATCTGACAAATAACGCTCTGGATTGAACAATTAGATATTGTCCCCAGTTTCCCATAACCATCGATCATTTAGTGTTAGAGGAAAAAACTTATTTTATTAACTTGTCGTTCTATTGTTATCCCTGCACTATATATAAATAAATTGCCGCAAAAAAAGGCCGTACAAATTAATGTACGGCCTTTACTTTAAAACTTATCGATTAAACGACGTTTTTAATGTCGACTTTCACCAGGCGCGCCATCTGATACGACATCAAGATCACCCCAACCCAAGCGGCGATGAAATAACTCCAGTAACAAGCCCCAACTTTGTAACGCTAATGCCGGGTCATAACGAGGGCCTTCATCACGCATAAAAGCATGTTGACCGTTAAACTCATGCCATGTGAAGCGCGTACCCACTTCTTCAAGACGTGCTTTTAGTAAGTTGCGACCTTCCAATGGAACGTGCGGATCTTGGCGTCCCCAGATGTGCAGTAATTCACCTTTGATTTCACCCGCACGATCCAAAGAGTTGTCATTAGTGCCCAGTCCTAAGCCTTTTTTGTGAATATCTGTGGCATAAAAACACGTTGTCGCTAATACGTCCGGATTCATCGCGGCGCGGAACGCAAGGTGCCCGCCGATACAAATACCCATTACGCCAAGGCGGCCAGTGCAATCTTCACGTGATTTCAGATAATCCAGCGCTGCGCGTGCGTCGCGGTCATAGGAAGAAAGTTCCTTAGTGATCTTGTGCGCATTGCCACGAGTTGTACCATCTTCATCATAGGCAAGCACAGTACCGGCGGGCTCAAGCTCATGATAAATTTCCGGGCAGGCAACAATAAAACCATGCCCTGCAAGCATGGCTGCAGTGCGGCGAATAGGGGCGGTTACTTGAAATATTTCTGAATACATCAGCACTGCAGGATATTTTCCCGGCGCCGCTGGGCGAAAAATATGCAGGCGCATATCGCCAGTAGGCGTATTGATGTCTGCAATTTCATTGTCTTTGATAAGCATATTTTTGTCCTTTAACGTGGCTCAATTTAATTTTGACCTGACTTTTTGTTATAGATTGGTCAACCCGGCATATTATCATGATGCTGATTAGCGCTGTCCAGCGCATACCCTTGCTGACAGCAATAGTCAGGAGATAGATCCGACGTCGCTGGAGTCTGTAGATATTCCCGTAAAATATAAATATCAATAGGGTTTTCCGGCAGGATACGCGCAACCGGCAAATCCGCGCCTTGTTGCCAGTGTTTTACAACCTCTTGTTTGTTGCCGCCGGCAATCAAAAAAATGACTTCATGACTGGTACTTAATGCCGCCGCACTGAGCGTAATACGCTCTTGTGGCGGTTTAGGTGAGTTGTAAACAGCATGCACCAGTTCATCCTCATTCTGCTGGTGACCAGGGAAAAGACTGGCGGTGTGACCGTCTTCGCCCATGCCCAACAGCACCAAGTCAAACGGTAGTGCCGCTGACACCAGCGGCTGATAGAAAGCCGCTGCGAGCTCAGTGCCGATTTCAGTAGGCATGGTGTGAATTTGTTCTGAGGGAATTGACACTTTGCTTAGCCAGGCTTGGCTAGCCATTACGCTGTTTCTATCAGGATGATCAGCAGGCAAACTGCGCTCATCACCATAATAAATCACCCACTTTGACCAATTGGTATCGGCTTGAGACAACAGCTGATAAACATGCTCTGGTGTTTTGCCACCGGCTAGCACCAGTTTGAACATCCCGTGATCGGCAATAGCCCGTTCAGCGGCATTTAGTATTTGCTGACAAGCAGCGACAGCAATTTGATCGGCATTTTCAAAAGCATGCCAACGGCTGTTTTCTTGCATTTATTTGCACTCCGGGTTTAAGGAACTGCGCCAAAATTGCGCTTCTTTTTCAAATAGCCGGTTGTCTTCAGGCCCCCAGGAACCCGCCGGGTAGGTTGGAATGTAATCCCGCTCCATCGCCCAAGTTCTGAGAATAGGGTCAACAATCCGCCATGCATATTCTACTTCATCAAAACGTAAGAATTGCGAGCTGTCACCTCTGAGCACATCCAGCAACAAGTCTTCGTAAGCATCAATGGCTTTTTCATCCTGATTACGGAAACTGGCATCCAGACTACGGGTGCGAGTTGCCATTTCCAGACCGGGCTCTTTGACGGTCATTTCAATGCGGATGCATTCTTCCGGTTGAATACCCAACAGCACCCAGTTTTGATTCATACAATGAATTTCGGTATCACGAAAAAACTGCAGCGGCGGATGGCGGAAACAGATGGAAATGGTCGATTGCGCTTTGGCCATGCGTTTGCCGGTACGTAAATACATCGGTACACCACGCCAGCGCCAGTTGTCGATATACAGCTTCATCGCGGCGTATGTTTCGGTGACACTGTCCGCAGGGATTTTTTCTTCCTGCAAATAGCCTTTAACTTTTTCGCCATTAACCACGCCAGGACCGTACTGCCCGCGAAATGCATAGGCATTGACTGCTTCTTTGGGGATGGGGCGAATCGATTTTAAAACTTTGACCTTCTCGTCACGAAGGGAATGTGCCTCCATTGATACCGGCGGTTCCATGGTGACCAGTGTTAGCAGCTGCAATAAATGACTTTGCAGCATATCGCGCAAGGCACCGGAGGTATCGTAATAATCACCCCGGCTGCCGATGCCAAAATCTTCGGAATGGGTAATTTGGATATGATCGATATAGTTACGATTCCATAACGGTTCCAGCATCACGTTGGCAAATCGAAACACCAACACGTTTTGCACCATACCTTTACCCAGATAATGGTCGATGCGATATATCTGATCTTCAGCTAAATAATGGCTGATGCGCTTTTGCAACGCTTGCGCACTGTCCAAATCATAACCAAACGGCTTTTCAATAATCACCCGGCGCCAGCCGGTTTCTTCATTGAATAAATGATTGTTACTGAGTAACTCCATCACCGGCCCGAAATCGGACGGACTAATCGACAGATAAAAAGCGATATTTTTAGGAAACTTCTTATCACCAAGAGTTTTTGCCAAACCGCTATAACATTCCGGGTCTTGTAAATCGCCTCTATGATATTGCAAGCGCTGGCTAAAACGTTGAAACACTGCCTCGTCAAATTCCGTTTTGATTTTGCTTTCGATCATCTCCCTCACTTCCGTTAGCCATTGCTGCTGATCCCAAGGCCTACGGCCAATAGCCAGAATTTGCGTGCCTTCCGGCAAGCGTCCGGCCACATCTAAATGATAGAGCGCAGGCATCAGCTTAATCCTGGATAAATTTCCGGTGGCGCCAAAAATTACGTAGGTACAGGGTTCTGCATTCATTCGGAAATCTCCCGGCTGAGTCTTATTGATATGTGGGAGCGACGCCTACGTCGCGACGTAGGCGTCGCTCCCACGAAAAAGTGACTAGAAACTTAAACGGTATAAGTCGTCGACGCAGTTTTACCGCCATGGCCGGTCCAATCGGTATGAAAGAATTGGCCTCGGGGTTTATCGATGCGCTCATAGGTATGCGCGCCAAAATAATCTCTTTGTGCTTGCAGTAAGTTGGCAGGCAAGCGCGCGCTGCGATAGCCGTCGTAATAGGCCAGCGCGGAGGAAAATGCCGGGGCAGGAATTCCTGACTCAACACTTAAAATAACTGCTTTGCGCCAACCGGAATCGGCTTGCTGCATTGCGTTCGTAAAGAAATCAGCCAACAGCAGATTTTCTAATTCAGGATTGGCATCATAAGCGTGCTTGATATCATTCAGGAACTGACTGCGAATAATGCAGCCGCCGCGCCACATCAGGGCACATTCGCCGTAGTTAAGCGACATGCCGTATTCTTTGGAAGCCTCGCGCATCAAACGAAAGCCTTGTGCATAAGAAATAATCTTGGCGGCGTAAAGCGCATCATGAATAGCTTGGATAGTTGCTTGTTTGTCGCCATTAAACGCTGGGATGACTTTAGGCAAGCGCTGTGCCGCTTTGATACGCTCATCTTTAAGTGCCGACAAACAACGGGCAAACACTGACTCGCCGATCAAGGTCAACGGAATACCCAGGTCCAATGCATTAATGCCGGTCCATTTGCCGGTGCCTTTTTGTCCTGCGGTATCAAGAATTTTTTCCACCAGCGGCGAGCCGTCCTCATCCTTGTACGCCAGAATGTTGGTGGTAATTTCGATGAGGTATGAACTGAGCACACCGCGATTCCACTCGGCAAAGATTGTATGCAGTTCATCTGCGCTTAAGCCCAGTCCTTCTGATAACAATTGATACGCCTCACAAATCAGCTGCATATCACCGTATTCAATGCCGTTATGTACCATCTTGACGTAATGACCGGCGCCGTTATCACCCACCCATTGGCAGCAAGGCTCGCCGTCAACCTGCGCGGCAATCGCTTGAAAAATCGGCTTGACCGCAGGCCATGCCGCCTTATTGCCGCCCGGCATAATCGATGGTCCGTTGCGTGCGCCTTCTTCACCGCCGGAAACGCCCGCACCTACATAAAGAATTTGTTTTTCTTTCAGCGTAAGAGTGCGTCGGTTGGTATCGGTAAACAGCGAGTTACCACCATCGACAATAATGTCACCCGCCGACAACAACGGCACCAATTTATCAATATACTGATCGACCACTTCACCCGCTTTTACCATCAACATCACGATGCGCGGCGATTCTAAACTGTCGACCAACTGTTCCAACGAATGCGTGCCGACTACAGCCGTACCTTGTGCGGGACCGGCCAGAAATTCGTCGACAACGCTGGTGGTCCGGTTATAGACAGCCACCTTAAAGCCGTGATCATTCATATTCAGGACCAAATTTTGTCCCATTACTGCCAGCCCGATTAAACCGATATTCGCTTTCATATTTTGCCTAGTAAGATGGGTTATTAGATGCATTAAAATTAATGCTGCGCCGTGTGAAGCTTCCTTTAAAAAAACCTGCTTGGCAAGAATCTTTGCTTCACAAATCAAGATTTCTAAATTTTTATTGCAGCTTATAAGTCAGCACCCCATTTGCGCTGAAGATAGTCGCGGCGAACATCAAAAATCCGTTTTAATTTATCCTCTATCAACAGTGAATGCGTAAGTTGCCCTAGCCAACTCAGCGGCATCGCATAAAACAGAATATCTTCCAAGACAATACTGTCTTCAGTTTCTGTCAGGCGCACTTCATGACTTAAAAACTTAAACGGACCAACACGTTGTTGGTAAATAAAACGCTGCGACACATCACAATGACTAACTTCCGATAACCAGGCCATCGGTATGCCAAACACAGCTTTCATCCGATAACTAATCATCAATCCTGCATAAATTGAATCCGGCACTGGCGAGATAATCTCGACATTAAAAAAATCCGGTGTCACTTCATTCAGATGATACGGTGAAGAAAGAAACGTCCAGGCTTCTTCGCGGGTTGTATTTAGCGGCTGCCGCCGGTAAAGTTGATAAATTTTCATGATGCAGTAAGGGCCATAAGTTGAAATCTAAACGTCTAATCTATCGCAAAAAAAAATTTGCGATAGATTGCTTAATCGTAAGCCCCTTTATTAAAAGCGATTATTAACCCCAAAGCTTTTTCTACAAATGCTGGCTAGCTTATTTTCAACAGGTTGTTCGATTTTTGGCGTACGCACCAGTGAAGAAGCACCGTTTACACTATTAATTGATAGCGGCGATATCAAGACTTGCCGGTCTCTGAAACCATCATAGAAGCGGCTATGCCGATAGCGGCTCGATCGGCTTTAATCGCCTTCGGCAACAATACTAAACAACAAAAAATGGCTACACCCACCACCGATGTGGCAGTATTCGGGGTCGTTAAATGAGCAACTGAGCCAAAAAAGCCAATGTCTTAACAACATGGCTTAAGTAAAACCACTACTGACTATTTTCAAAAGCACGTTCAGCCGCTTACCCCCTGGACGATACCATCGCTGCGCCGGATAAAGTGCATATTAATGTGGAATAAGGCAAGAGGTAATACAATGCTTCGCAAATATAATCTGTTGGTTGACACTGTTAGTTAGTCTAACTTCAACTCGCTAATTTGAAAATCAATATGGCCTCTGTATTAGCCACACCAAATTGCTGTTGATTTGGATGCAATACTGTTTCCTCTATATTGTTTAAGAAACTACATAATCGGACTTCATGTGCTTATCGTACTTTTAATTTGTGAGGATGTATGGCTGGTGGCGAATTTTTGAAGAAGGGAAAAGAAAATTTTAGGACCTTTAATAATTTAAATGGATGTTTATCTGGAATTCCTTGGTTCATTCTAACGGCGATGTCATTGTTAATGGCGGTTCATTTGCACTACAGATCGCCAGATTTTCCATTTTCACCGGATAGCGCATTTTATATTGAGCAGGCTAGAAATTTAGTTAGTTCCGGCTCAACATCAACCACGCCTTATGGACTATCCCCAAGCGACAGTGACCAAGTTGAAACGGGGCTATTTCCAATAGGCTTTGCAATTGCTATAGCTGCAATATCTACAACAGGCATTGACGCAAAAGATGTTGCGATAGGAATTAGCTATTGGTCAGCTATTCTACTGCCTTGGCTACTGTATTTATGTTTTCGTAACGCATTGGGCGCTCGCAATGCGTTAGTCGTTGCCGGTTTAAGTGTCATATCTCCAAGCATACTGCTTAACTCATCAACAGGGTTAACGGATATGTTTGCTCTAGCTCTTGCTGTGGCAGCCATCGGCTTAACTTTAAATTCCAGATCAACTTTAGGTTTGATTGGCGGTGGACTTCTCGCTGGTATGGCATACGCCCTGAGAAATGCTCATCTGACTTTGTTAATTACAATGGGGGTATATTTTTGTTATTTATGGCTTGTAAATAACACAACTAATCGACGTGTTATTTACAAGAACGCCGCCAGTACCTTTTTGGGGATAGCCATTATTGTGTTCCCTGTATTAATAAGGAATATATATTTATTTGGCTCACTAAATCCATACCAAATGCCTCCAAGCACTATCGGTTTTGTCGAAAATTTACGTACTTATCTTCAGGTACTAATAAAAGATGTAACCGCATGTAGCACCTGTGGGAATTATATCGCTTGGTCTGTTCCCGGACTTTTAGCACTTGTCTTTATAACCAGCTGTTTATCTTGGCTATTTATAAAATATGTTTGGCGAAATTTAGCAACGGCTGGACAAAACTCCATCGTTATTTCTACGAGCTATGTACTCGTTGGCTCTTGCATAGTTATTGCCGCACGAACCCGCTATCAATGGGGTGAAGTAATCAATATTCGCCACACATTGCAATACACACCCTTTTTGCTGGTGATTTTACTTACGCCCGTTTTTCAAAATTCAACTGGAATTTTCGCTAAATGGTTAGACAAAGTTCAATCCGTATTTGTCATTGTTTTGTTTTGTTTCCATATAAATTTCGCGCTATTTTCAGAAGCATTTCAAGCTAGAAATAATGATTCTCCAATCCTTACTAATGGGCACCTCGAAAAACTCGACATCATGGGATAATACTCCCCAGTCCCATTTTAGTTTCTAAGCACCCACCGCCATGATCAAAGAAAGCCTATTTGCTGCCGAAGAACGTGAAGCCAAGCTCAACAAGTTAGGCGATA
>JAUYMX010000391.1 GCA_030699345.1 Methylococcaceae bacterium | reverse complement strand
CGGGTATGGCGATGCTCGTATTCCAGCTCGTCGAGTTCTTGTTGCGTTAGGTGGTAATGATTTGACATAGGCTGATTGTAAATAAATCAGCAGGTTATCGACAACTCCTAAATCAAATTTTGATTAGCGAGAGGTATAATTGGCTATCGCGTGCCAAAAACGACAATAGTTTTACCATGAGCGGTAATTAGGCCTTTGTCTTCCAGTTCTTTTAAGACACGGCCGGCCATTTCTCTTGAGCAGCCGACAATTCGGCTGATTTCCTGACGCGAGATATGCAATTGCATGCCATCGGGATGGGTCATCGCATCAGGTTGTTTGCATAGGTCTAGCAGTGTTCTTGCAATACGGCCTTCCACATCCATAAAAGCCAGGTCGCATAAGTTACGGCTGGTTAACAGCAACCGGGTTGCCAATTGTTCGCCGAGCATAAATAGCAGTTCAGGTGCGTAAGGTAAGAGTTCTTTTTTTAGTAATTGCCGGAAACGATCGTAGCTGATCTGTGCCAAATGACATGCTTCGCGGGTTTTGACACTGACTTTGCGGATTTCGGCACCTTTAAAAACGCCTATTTCACCAATAAAATCGTTTTTATTAAGATAGGCAAGAACCAGTTCATGTTGTCCATTGGTGTCTTCCGCGCAGATAGTCACTGAGCCATCGACGATAAAATAGAGATTATCAGCAGTGTCCCCCGATCGAATAATTGTAACTTTAGACGGATATGCTTTCTTGTGGCAGAAGGATAAAAATTGATCCAAGGCTTCTTTATGAGAATTTTCTTGCGAGAATAGGTTCATGATTTTTAGTTATCCAGTAGTCGTTACGACGAATATGGAGATTATAGTTAAAAAATCAATAAGGCTGCTCTGTCAATAATTATTAATATGCTACCCTATGTCCCATTTTTAAATAGGAAAAACAAATGCAAGCAACTGTCAAATGGGTAGATGGCGTGATGTTTGTCGGCGAATCAGGTAGTGGCCATGCAGTAGTAATGGATGGGCCGCCAGATCATGGGGGGCGTAACGTCGGTATGCGTCCTATGGAAATGATTTTATTAGGGCTTGGCGGTTGTTCATCGTTT
>JAUYMX010000379.1 GCA_030699345.1 Methylococcaceae bacterium | reverse complement strand
GTGATTTTAGAGTTCTGCAGACCTATCAATGCGGTGAGATTAAAGTGATGATATTGCGCTGCTGTCGCCACGCCAACCTGGGCATTGGCCGCGGCCAGTTGCCGTTCAGCGCGCCGAATATCGGGTCTACGCAACAGCAATTCCGAAGGCAAATCCGCCTCGGCAATATTCAGTGATGTCGGAATTGACTTGGGTGGCTCCAGCAAGGCTGCCAGTTTACCCGGCTCTTGTCCCAGTAATATGGCAATGGCATGCACCGCTAATTTGGTGCCTTCTTCGTAGCCTGGTAACTGCGCTTGAGTTGCCGAAAACTGTGTTTGCGCTTGGGCAATCTCCAAATGCGACGCCAATCCGGCTTGCTGCCGCACTTGCGTCAAACTCAGCGTATCTTGCTGATTACGTAGATTCTCTTGGGTAACCGCCAGCAATTGTTGATTCGCTCGCAGTTGCAGATAATTGATCGCTACTTCACCCAGCAATGACACCAACACCGCATGGCTGTTCTCAACCGCCACCTCGATATTGGCATCAGCCGCTTCAACAGAACGGCGAATGCCGCCGAACAAATCGATTTCCCATTGCGCATCCAACCCGGATTGGAAAATATTAATGATCTGATCGCCAACACCAAATGCACCGCCGCCCACCGACGAAGCACCGCTACCACCTGCACCTCCGGTTGAGCTGATGCTGTTGAGACGGCGACTGGCCGTGCTGTGCGTAGATAACGTTGGTAAGCCCGCAGCAACCGCAACGACACGCTGGCTACGGGCATCACGAATACGCGCCAGCGCTGACTGATAATCGAGGTTGGCGACAATGGCTCGATTGATTAAATCATTCAGAATTGGATCGTTAAAACTTTTCCACCACTCGTTGTATTGTCTGGCGACAACCGGTTTACTGCTTTGCGCTTCATGCCATTTATCAGGTGTTGGCAGACTGGGCTTTTGATAATCCGGCCCCACCGTGCAACCGATTATGAAGAAGCCGGGCACTAACAACCCAAAGCGAACAACCGGCTTCATTGCGCTGGGCCGGATTGATTAGCGATGCTGTCCGGCACCTCAATAAACACATCCATTTGCTGTCCGACATAAGCGGGCAGTTTGGCGCGATCAAAGCTGTACAAGGCTTGCAACACGCGGGTATCAACCCGCTCAGTGCTGTCGCCGGTCAATGAGCGTTTCGGCACCACGTAAGGTTCAACCCAAGCCAGTGTTAAATCGGCGCTGAACTGACGGTTGCCGCGTAAATAGCCGATGGCTTTGCCTTCTTTAGAAAAGCGCCAAGCATCATTTTCATCAATATCGACGCGGACGTGCAATTGATCGAGGTTGCCCAACAGCAGTAACGGCCTGCTTAAAATACCGGCTGCGGCAAATTCACCGGGGCGAACGTTGACCTGCAACACTTCGCCACTGACCGGGGCTTTAATCACCAAACGTTCCAAGGTGGTTTCTACCGCATTAACGCCAGCTTCGGCCTGCAATACCTGAGCCCGCGCACTCTGCAATCGACTCTGGGCAATCAGGGTGGCATTGCGGCGGCGGCCCAGCTCTTCGGTACTGATGGCGCGAGGATCGGAAATGTTGTCAGCCAGATGCATCAAGGTTTTCGCATTGGTCAGTTCAGCGTCAGCCTCACCTACCGCCGCCTTAGCTTTAGCCAAATCGGCACGCCGCGATGCTAAATCGGCCAACGTTTCCCTGTCATCCAATCGGAACAAAGGCGCTCCGGCCTTGACCTTATCACCCACGGCTATCGCTACCGTTTTTACAATGCCGTTCAACGGTGTACCAATGGCAATGTTTTGACTTTTCGCTTCAACAATACCGGCACCGGCAATAAAAGACTGAAACGGAGATCGTGACGGTTCCACCACTGCGGGTGCTACCGGCGTCGGTTGGTTGCCGTTGATTATGGTGGCAATTGCACCGGCAATACCAATTATTGCCAGAACGGGTAGCGTGTATTTAGGTAACATCTTCGACTTCCTTATTGAATTGAGAGTGCTGAGTCACAACCGCGACGCTATCAATGTGGCCATCATCCATCTTCGCTATACGATCGGCATAATCGAAAATACGCGCATCATGCGTAACAATTATCAAGGCTCTATCACTGGTAACCGCTACCGACTTGAGCAGTTCAATGACATGAATCCCGGTTTGATGATCAAGCGCACTGGTGGGTTCGTCGCAAACAATCAGCCTGGGGTTGTGTACCAAGGATCGGGCAATAGCCACCCGTTGCTGCTGTCCGCCGGAAAGCTGGCTTGGTAATGATTCGGCACGTTTCCCCAAACCGACTTTTTCCAGTAATTCAGCCGCTTTACGAACTGCTAACTGGCGCTTCACCCCGTTAATGATTAACGGCACCGCGACATTTTCGGCCGCGGTAAGTGTCGGCAGCAGGTTATACGCCTGAAAGACAAAACCAATATTTTGCGCACGAAACAGCAGCTTGTCTTTACTACTTAAATGCAACCAATCAACGCCAAAAACATCACATTGACCTGAATCTTGATCAAGGATACCGGCGATAATCGAAATCAGCGTGGTTTTTCCGCAACCCGACGGGCCGACCAGCATCATCAGCTCACCCATGTGAATATCCAGATCGATACCCTGTAAGGCGGTAATTTTCTGGTCGCCGGTGTCGTAGGTTTTAACCAGTTGTCGACATTTAACCGCTAATTCTGGTGTAGTCATGGCTAGCCTTTAAACACTACCGCTGGTTCCAGCTTGATGACTTTACGAATGCTGATCAAGGCCGCGAAGGCAACAATCAAGGTAACGCCGGTGGCGCTGAACACTAATAATTGCCAAGGAAATTTAAAGGCCAAGATGGTATTGCGCATCGCGTAACCGAACAGCGCCGTTAATCCAACCCCCATTCCATAACCGATACTGCCGACCAATACCGCCTGCAGCAGAATCATCCGTAACAACACCCAATTGCTGGTGCCCATGGCTTTTAACACGCCGAACTGGCGCAGGTTTTCCAGGGTAAAGTTGTAAAAAGTCTGCCCGGCAATCGCCGCACCGACAATAAATCCCAACAACACAGAAATCCCGAAGTTAATAGGAATGCCGGTGTTTTTAAGAAAATAATTAACCGTCAGGGTTTTGAATTCATCCTGCGTGTAGGCAGCAAGTCCTGTGCTGTCACGAATACGCTGCACCAGCCGGGCAATATCTTCGCCCGGTTTGGCTTTAACCAACACAAAGGACAGTAATTTTCGTTCCCTTGGCGCATAAAGCATGGCCCTGGAATAGGTCGTATAAATAATCGGTTGCGATTGAAATGTCCGGGTATTTTTAGCTATACCGACAACGACTGCGCGGCGGTCATTAAGCTCCAGAGTATCGCCAATATCCAACGGCACCGGCTTTCCACCGCTGGTAGCTGGCTTCTTTGCCAGCTTATCTCTTGCGCCGTCAATATCGACAATCACACCATCGCTGCGTCGTAAATCCTCAAGTTTGCCTTTAAGCATGACCGGCGGCCCGCCTATCAGCGTGGTATCGTCCAGCCCTGTCACATTACAGGTTTGAAAAGTGCCGTCATAAAGTCTGGCTTTGATCATACCTTTATATAACGGCATTGCCCAATCGACACCTTCTACGCCGCGAACCCGGTACAGTTCAGTGTCCTGCAAGGGCTTGATGTCGTCGACGAATTGCACCTTCGGATCCATCACCCAAATATCCGGCAAGCCCACATCCGAAATAAAACTGAACGAACGTGCCATCAGCCCCACGAAAATGGCTGGTTGCTGGGTCATGATTAATGATGCGAACGTCAATCCCATAACGATTCCCAAGTATTTTCCACGATCACCCATCAGCATTTTTAATGCGATATAATTCATTAAGTTATCCTGGTTAACTGTAATTTGTTAAATTTAGAAGCCGCTTTGGTAGTTGTTTATATTTATCATACATAAGCCGCAGCACCTGAAAAATCTCTCGCTTTCACTACCAAATTTTCAGCAATCACTCTGCAGTATTACCTTTAAATCTGACCAATTCAGTGACGTAAATACAAGATTATCTTGTAACTATTCAGTCTTTAACCTGCTTGAGGCTATGCGTTTATTGTGTAGGGTGAATAAGCAACGCGCAGCCAGTCTACGCATGACGGCTCGATCATGGGACTGAATAGTTACATTATCTTTATCTATGGAATGGATGAAAAAGCTAAAACTGCCCGTACCAATTCACTCTACAACCCAGCCAATTTTCTGGAATTACCGGGCACCCACCACTTTGATGAAAATTATCCTAACTTCATCAGGTAAATTCTGGGAGTATAACCACCAGTACAGCCTCAGCCCACCAGAACCTCTCTCATCTGATACCAATATCTAATTCATGACCCGCGAAACACTCAGCCGATTGTCCCAAAAAATCACTCATTTGTTACCGATTGTTGTTTTTGTCTGCGCCCTTTTCATTGTTCATAACCAACTGAAAGACCAAGACTTAGCCAATATCATGGCAACACTGCAAACAACCCCGTTGTGGGTCGTGATTGCTGCGATTGCGTTAACAGCAATTAACTATTTGATTTTGGCGGGTTATGACTGGTTGGCATTATATTTCACTGGTCATACCAAAATTCCGCTGACGAAAATGATCTCGGCGGCATTGTTAAGTTACGCCATCAGCAACAACACCGGCCATGCTTGGGCAGCCGGCGGTTCGATTCGCTACCGGTTTTATTCTAAATGGGGCGTACCGGGCTGGGATATTTTAAAAATCTCCTTATTTTTAGCGATT
>JAUYMX010000377.1 GCA_030699345.1 Methylococcaceae bacterium | reverse complement strand
CAATGCCGTTATTGTCAGAAAACAAAGAATCGAAAAAATTCTAGGTCTGAAAATTGCCGATACTGTTATTGCTGATATTTTTCAACGTCTTGGCTTAAGCATTGTTCCTCAAGACGATGACTGGTTAGTTACCCCGCCCGGATTTAGGTTTGACATTGCTATCGAGGCAGACTTAATCGAAGAAATAGCGCGTATTTATGGCTATAACAGCCTGCCTAGCAACAATTTACTAATGCGTTCGGAATTAGGCCTAGCTCCAGAAGCCTTACTAGAGCTGGATCGGGTTAAAGATCTTTTAGTTGCCAGAGGATATCAAGAAGCTATCACTTACAGTTTTGTCGATGAAGACATACAAAAAGCGATAGCTCCTAACGACGCCGTTATTCGCCTGCAGAATCCGATTTCAGCCGACTTAGCCGTTATGCGTAGCACGTTGTGGGGAGGATTAATAAAAGCCGCCTTGTATAATACCCATCGTCAACAGACCAGAGTTCGATTATTTGAGACCGGACTTAAGTTTGTAGAAAAAGATGCCGAGGTCGTACAACAAAAAATGTTGTCTGGATTATCTCTAGGCAGCTTATACCCTGAACAATGGAACGAAAGTAGCCGCAATGTAGATTTCATCGATAACATCGCGGATGTGCAGGCCATGCTGGCTTTGTCTGGAATTGAAGCGAAATTTTCACCTGCACAGCAAAGCGCATTACACCCAGGACAATCCGCTGAAATAGTTACATCAGATGGACATCATATTGGCTGGCTAGGCATGCTGCACCCAACGCTTGAAAAAGAATTGGGCTTTGATTCTCAAGTATTCCTATTCGAATTAGATCAGGATTTATTGCTAAAGAACCGTATACCTACCTTTAAACCTCTTTCAAAATACCCATCTGTTCGGCGAGATTTGGCATTGATTGTCAAAGAAGACGTTTCTGCCGAGGCAATAATTGACTGCATAAAAGCAAACAACCAGCGGATTCTGCAAGATGTTGTCATCTTTGATGTCTATCGCGGCAAAGGAGTAGAAGAAGGATACAAAAGTGTCGCATTAGGTCTAATCATACAAGATGAGACACAAACACTCACTGATTCTGAGACAGAATTGGTTGTATCTAAGTTATTAAATACATTGACCGATACAATTGGCGCAAAACTGAGAGATTGATATGGCCTTAACTAAAGCTGATTTTGCAGAAAAACTGTTCGAAGAACTTGGCCTGAATAAGCGCGAAGCTAAAGAAATGGTGGAATTATTTTTTGAAGAAATCAAAGCCGCACTAGAAACCGGAGAACAGGTGAAAATTTCTGGTTTTGGCAAGTTCGAACTCCGCGATAAAAGCAGCCGTCCTGGCCGAAATCCTAAAACTGGCGAAGAAATACCCATTACAGCCAGGCGTGTGGTAACATTTCGGGCAGGACAAAAACTTAAAGCTCGAGTAGAAGCATATGCTGGAACCCAGTAATAACAATGAATTGCCCGCAATACCGGCAAAACGCTACTTTACAATAGGTGAAGTAAGCGAGCTATGTGGTGTTAAACCGCATGTGCTTCGCTATTGGGAACAAGAATTTGGCGAGCTTACTCCAGTTAAACGCAGGGGTAATCGTCGATATTATCAACGTCATGATGTGTTGATGATTCGGCAGATTAGATACTTGCTCTATGAACAAGGTTATACCATCGGTGGAG
>JAUYMX010000376.1 GCA_030699345.1 Methylococcaceae bacterium | reverse complement strand
TGACGAGACTGTTGTTAAACAACAGTTGGCAAAAAGCCCGCTTGATTTCAAAGAAAGATTAATTATTCAGCACGCAACAGAGTGCGTTGCTATGGATGAATCTCCTGCTAAAGCGTTAAAAAATAAAAAAGATTCCTCTATGCGCGTCGCCATCAATCTTGTAAAGGATGGCAGGGCAGATGCTTGTGTAAGTGCCGGTAATACTGGTGCGCTAATGGCTACTGCGCGCTTTGTTTTAAAAATGATTCCGGGTATAGATCGTCCCGCTATTATCTCTACCTTGCCGTCAATACATGGGCATACGCATGTGTTGGATTTGGGAGCAAATGTAGACTGTACCGCCGAGCATCTTTTTCAATTTGCCGTTATGGGGGCGGAATTGGTTAAGGCTGTGGAAAATATTGAAAATCCAACAGTTGGCCTGCTAAATATTGGTGAAGAGGATGTTAAAGGTAATGAGCAAGTCAAGTCGGCTGCAAAATTATTGGAAAACTCATCGCTAAATTATATCGGTTATGTTGAAGGAAACTCATTGAATGCCGGTAACGTCAAAGTTGATTTAATTGTTACTGATGGCTTTGTTGGTAATGTTGCACTTAAATCAATTGAAGGCGCTGCAAAGATGATTGCCAGCGCGCTAAAAGAGGCGTTTAGCCAAAATATTTTCACCAAGCTAGTAGCGCTAATTGCTTATCCGGTACTTAAATCGTTCAAGCAACACATTGATCCTAGGTTATATAACGGTGCTAGTTTTCTTGGATTGCGTGGTTTGGTGATTAAAAGCCATGGTGGTGCTGATGTATTAGCGTTTAAAACAGCGATTCAACTTGCTGAGGTCGAAGTGCAAAAAGATGTTATTAGGAAGATAAGCGAACAAGTTGAGGCAACATTAACTCAAAAGGAAAGTGCATGACTCGATACTCAAGAGTAATTGGTACCGGTGGTTATTTGCCGACTGAAGTCCGCACTAACGAACATATTTCGCAAACGGTAGATACTTCAGATAGTTGGATTTACGAGCGTACCGGCATAAAAAGCCGTCGCATAGCGGGAGCGGATGAGACGGCTTCCAGTATGGCTGAAATAGCCGCAAGACAAGCTATTGAGGCGGCTGGTTGTGAGCCGCAAGACATTGATTTAATTATTGTTGCAACGAGCACGCCTGATCGTGTTTATCCTAGCACTGGTTGTTTGTTGCAGGAAAGATTAGGCATTAGAAACTGTGTGGCTTTTGATGTGCAGGCCGCGTGTTCTGGCTCCATTTTTGCCTTAAGCATTGCCGATCAGTACATTAAAACTGGTGCGGCCAAAAAAGTTCTCGTCATCGGTTCTGAAATTAATTCACGATTGGTGGATTGGACAGATCGTAGCACCTGCATATTGTTTGGTGATGGCGCTGGCGCTGTACTACTGGCAGCATCAGAAGAAACTGGTATTTTATCTACGCATATTCATTCTGATGGCGAGTACGAGGATTTGTTGTATTGTCCAAATCCCAAGGCTGGAAGTGAAGCCAATAGAGATGAGGCTCCTTTTATAAGTATGCGCGGTAACGAAGTATTTAAGGTGGCTGTAAATACTTTGGGCCGTATTGTTGATGAAACGCTGGCTGCAAACAATATGCAGCAATCGGATGTGGATTGGCTGGTACCTCATCAAGCCAATACACGAATAATTGCCGCCACGGCTAAAAAGTTGAAAATGTCCATGGATCATGTGGTGTTGA
The DNA here is from genome assembly GCA_030699345.1 of Methylococcaceae bacterium. Classification (GTDB taxonomy): domain Bacteria; phylum Pseudomonadota; class Gammaproteobacteria; order Methylococcales; family Methylomonadaceae; genus JABFRC01. Next base: position 1,139 of record JAUYMX010000376.1, on the reverse strand, counting down.
CATTGGAAGGGCAGGGCAATACTTCGTCTGCTTCCGTGTTGTTGGCTTTCAATGAAGCTGTTCGGGATGGGCGCATTCAACGTGGGCAGGTGGTGTTGCTCGAGGCTTTTGGGGCGGGATTCACGTGGGGTTCTGCGTTAATTAGATATTAATTTGATTGAAAAAATAATGAATAACCAATCTTATAATTTGGCCTTTGTTTTTCCCGGACAGGGCTCACAGTCGTTGGGCATGCTTGCGGATCTGGCTGCATCTTATCCGGAAGTGCGACAAACTTTTGAGCGCGCTTCTGATGTATTGGGAAAAGATTTGTGGGCGATCGTCGCTGATGGTTCGGAAGATCAGTTAAATCAAACACACAATACCCAGCCTGCTATGTTGGCGGCAGGGGTTGCAGTGTGGGAAGTATGGCGCAAGCAAAGTTCGATTCGCCCTGCTTGGGCTGCTGGTCATAGCCTTGGCGAATATACGGCCTTGGTTTGTGCTGAAGCTATCGCCTTTGAAGATGCTATTCAATTAGTCGCTGAAAGAGGCCGATTGATGCAAGAAGCTGTGCCCGCAGGCATCGGGGCAATGGCGGCAATTTTAGGGCTCGAAGATCATCAAGTTGTCGCCGCCTGCATTGAAGCTAGTCGTAGAGAGCTTAATGAAGAAGTTTCTGCGGCAAATTTCAATTCGCCGGGGCAGGTAGTAATTGCCGGGCATGCCGCAGCTGTTGGCCGGGCAATTGTCGCAGCCAAAGAAGCGGGTGCTAAACGAGCGGTGTTATTGCCTGTTAGCGTGCCTTCTCACTGTGCCTTAATGCACTCTGCTGCAGATAAGCTTGATCATTTATTGCAGAATACTGCGATTGAAATGCCCAAATTGACGCTTATTCACAATGTTGATATTGCCGCGCATACTGCACCTGAAGTGATTCGTAACGCATTAAAAGAACAGCTTTATCAGCCGGTGCGTTGGTCGGATAGTATTCGTTTTATGCATGATCAAGGCGTTACTACTTTTGTTGAGTGTGGGCCTGGAAAGGTATTGGTCGGTCTTAATAAACGCATTGTTAAAGAAGCCAGACATTTTTCAATTTACGATACAGCTTCATTGAATGAGGTATTGGAGAATCTTAATGGGTAAGCAAATAGCTT
>JAUYMX010000366.1 GCA_030699345.1 Methylococcaceae bacterium | reverse complement strand
TTTAAAGCAATGGCCGATGCCGGCATTGAAAATTTTCGTTGGCATGATTTACGGCACACAGCCGCCAGCCTATTAGCGATGGGCGGAGCCAGCTTATATGAAGTGGGGCAGGTGTTAGGGCATCGCTGCGCTCAAACCACTATGCGTTACAGTCATTTATCAACCGACCATAAATCCCGCTTAGTGGATAAAGTCATGACTGCAGCTATTCAACCAGGTAGGAGATAATCATGAAAAAAATAACTCAGAATATATTTGATCATAGAACTCATTGTTTAGGCCTTGCACCTGCTCTTGAGGGGGCTTTGATACGTGCTCAAGCTCTTGCTGGCATGCTTAAAACGCTGGCTGATGAGGAACTGATGGATGTGGTTAATGTTTCTGCCGCCGCCGAGTCGATCGGCTACGAAATACTGGACGCGTTGGCATTGGTTGAGCATTACAAAGAAGAGCTGGATGGTATAGGCGCGCGGGCGGACGCCTCAAGCGGTATCGATCAATAACTCATCATCAATAAATTTTTACTTAGAGAAATACCATGTCAATATCAGATGAAAATACAACCAATCAATCAAGTATGTCAGACGAAAATACAACGAAAGCCGAAGTCTTTAGAAAGCTTGGTAGCATCATAGAGTTGACCGAAATGCTTTCTGAACAGATTTGGAGGGATAACGCGAACACAGACGTCCTTTTACTTACTGGACTGGCTGATGGAGCTAATGCAATAGCAATACAACTGCAGGCTTTGGTCGAAGCAAGTGAGATGAGCTGACTTAAAACGGCAAATTATACCAAAGTGGCAAAACGTCAACAGAACCTAGTGCTTCATCAAGACAACTGTATTTGATCTTGATGAAGCTGTTCAAAGTTTAAGACAGTCCGGAATCATTCCGGATGACGCAAGCTGATCGGCAACGAACAGCATGAATTAACCAAGCCTAGCTCGACGGAGCGAAAAGCGGATTCTCACCCGCCTGGCTTGGTTTCCTTTTTGTGAGAGCGGCACTTGAGAGGTGTTGTTTGTGACTGTTATTGATGATGATGCCCTTAGGGCTTTATTTAAATCTAGGTTTGATAAATTTGACCAAGAGGAGCGTGGCCTTATTCGCTGGCTTGATGATGAGTGCCTGCCTTATTGGTCATGGCTGATATTTCATCCAATTAATCCGGCACCCGAATTTAAAAGCGTCGCTGCCGACTTCCTCTTAAAAAAACACACGCTTAAGCGGGCACTTATTGAAGTCGACGGACTGCTTTTGTCATCCGGCCTTGGTGGCTTACAGAGTGAGGCTGAATTGTGTCGAAGATGGCATGGTTTTGCTTATTTACTGCACCATGCGGGGTGTGATGGTCTTGCTGCTGAAAAAATAGTGGCGCGCAACAAGCGTGAGAAAATTATTCGCCAAGAAATTTTTGAAAAAACCATTGCGATGGCGGCATTGATTCAAGAACTCGAAAATTATACCGGATCGGATGAGCATTTACCGCCAAGTAAATTGGTTTATCCCGGCCTGCTTCGGGATGCGGCTGACATTCACAACAAAACATATGTGCAAGACTTCTTGAGGACGCAAGAAATACGCGACTTTATTGCCAAGATGAACGGGCCCGAAGCTATGCCTTCAAATCCTACCCGTGATCCTAGTTGTTACTACACCGAGTCCATTGAGGAACAGCTGTTGCCTTTGTTGAATGATGATTGGGATGAGCACCCAATGCCGAGCTTTGATTCATTACTCCTGGCCTATGGCCGGATGGTTGTTAACTCTTGTGATGACGATAGAAGATTTTCATCTAAGCGCTCGGCTGGCGATTTTTTACGACTTTTTGCCGATGAACTGCGTTATTGGATTGGTTGTGGTAGCTTACCTGAGGAACTGTTTAAGCTGTCCAGTCGA
>JAUYMX010000354.1 GCA_030699345.1 Methylococcaceae bacterium | reverse complement strand
ATTAAATTAAAAATTTCATCACGCGTTTAAAAATTACAGGTACACAAATGGCGAACAAAAAACAGCTGATGGCCTTGGTGCTGTCAGGACTGGTCGGGATAGCTCATGCCGGTGAGAAGGAAGAATTGCTGAAGTTACGCAATACCACCACTAATTTAATCAAACAATTGGTTAAGTCAGGGGTGATTACCGACAAAATGGCCGAAGAGATGATCAAGCAGGCCGAAGTCGATGCCGGTAAGCAAGTTGCAGAAGCTAAGGAAGCGCCAACCAAGGAAGCTGTACCTGCCGATGAAGTGCGGGTCGCGTATGTACCGGACTTTGTGAAGGACGAGATTCGCCAACAAGTACGAAGCGAGCTGCGTGAAGAAGTGGTCGGCGATGTCATGGCAAAAGCCAAGAACGAACAATGGGGGTTGCCTAATGCGCTGCCGGAATGGATTAAGCGTTTCAAGCTGTCAGGCGACATCAGGTTACGTTCTCAGCATGAATTTATGGCGGATGATAATACCGCCCTTTCATATTTTGATTATCAGTCGATTAACGACAATGGTGGGGTCACCAATGCCGGACTGGATGGCTTTTACAATTCGACAGAGGATAGACAGCGTTTCCGTGAACGGGTGCGACTTGGTGTTGATGTCAATATCACCGAAGGCTTAAAAGCCGGTGTTCGCTTGGCGACTGGTAATCAGCGCGATCCGGTATCGACTAACCAAACACTGGGTAATACCGGTAATAAATACGACTTTACAGTCGATCGCGCTTATCTCCAGTACGACGCTATTAACGACGACAAATTCAAATGGTTGACATTATCTGGTGGCCGCATCAAAAACCCTTGGTATACCGGCGGCGGTGAATTTACCGGCGGTAGCGAAGTGGTCTGGGATACCGATCTGTCGTTTGAAGGGTTTTCCGGCACACTGAGTCATCAATTGGGTAACTCCGACAGTTTGATGGGTACCAATCGTCTAAATCGTTCTGTATTTGCCACCGCGGGCGCATTTCCTTTGCAAGAATCAGGCTTGAGTCATGATGATAAGTGGTTGTTTGGTGGGCAAGTGGGTGTGGATTGGGGTTTTGCCAATCAGGATAATATGAAGGTAGGCGTGGGGTATTACGATTATGTCAATATTGAAGCGAAGCCAAATACGTCGGCCCCCGGCACTTGCGATTTAAATACGCGTGATAATAATGCCTCAAGACCTGAGTTTATGCAGGGCGGCAATACAGTGGCTGTGATTTGCAATGAAGGTACATCTCAATCGCCAACAACATTACCAGCCATGTATGGTTTGGCATCGGATTTTAATATTATCAATCTCAATGCTTCTTACGATATGGCGCTGTTTGCACCTTACCACGCCAGATTAAGCGGAGATTTTGCGAAAAATATCGGCTTTGATAGCGCGGCAGTGAGTAAATTGCTTAACGGTACTGTTATTGACGAGCAAACCAATGCTTGGCAGATACGCGCCGACTTTGGTTGGCCGAGGGCGGAAGTCGCAGGGCACTGGAACGTGTTTGCTGCATACAAACGTGTTGAACGCGATGCCGTGCTTGATGCCTTTACCGATTCCGATTTCCATCTTGGCGGTACCAATACCAAGGGTTGGGTAGTCGGTGGTAACTATGGGTTGATGAAGAATACTTGGCTCACCGGTCGCTGGTTAACAGCTGATATGGTTACCGGTCCTCCATTCGGTGTTGATGTGCTGCAACTTGATGTGAATACGCAATTCTAGGCGGGTGACAAGATGAACAAGTTTATTAAAGTGTCTATTTTGATAGCTGGCAGTCTGTCGTCGCTAACATTGCAGGCCGCGCCGCGACAACCTGCCGCCGATAACGGTGCGTTAGTCAAGCTGCAAGCGACGGTAAAAAGCCTCACTGCCGAACGCGATGCTGCTACGGCTGAAGCTGCCGCGCTGAAGTCTGAAGTTGAGCAGCTAAAGAAAGAAAATTCGGCGGCGGTATCGACTAAAGAACAACTGGGCAGTGAATTGTCGGCGCAAAAAAACAGTAATAGCGAAGTGCGGGATAGATTGGAAAAAACCAACGCCAAGTTGCTGGAAGTTATTGAAAAGTACAAGGTACTCAATCAGGCTAAAGCCGATCTCGGCAACGAGTTGACGGTCGTAAAAGGCAAGCAGCAGGCTGCCGAGCAACAACTGGTGACTTGCAGCGATCATAACGTCAAACTTTTGCAATCAGGGCAGGAATTGCTTGATCGCTATCAGAGCAAAGGTACTTTGGCGACATTGCTGCAGGACGAGCCTATCCTGCAATTCCAGAGCGTCGAGATGGAAACTATCGCCCAGGAATACCAGGACAAGTTGAACTCAGGCAAGTATCAAAAATAAACGTAATTATTCAGTCCCTTGATCAAGCCGTCATGTGTAGGCTGGATAAGCGCTAGCGCATCCGGCAAATGCGGTGGATGCGCGTTGCTTATTCACCCTACACAATAAACGCATAGCCTCAATCAGGTTAAAGGCTGAATAGTTACAAATAAACTAGTGTGGAGGCAAGGCAGTCGTCGTGATATGTGTTGTAGGCTGTGTACGACTTGTATGGAGAGCCTGCCCCGCTTCACCGGGCATGCAGGAGGTAGAGCAAAGCAAGGAGCATTTGCTGAGAGGCGGTAGCCGAAACCCAGCGGTGAAATGTTATGTTGGGTTTCGACCTGCGTAGCTAATTTTGAATCGTTACTGTGTCTTTTATAGTTTCAGACTTATCCTCGTTTAAATTATTTCCCCAGCATTTTTAATCCCTTTGATCTATGTCAAAAGCATTAAGTTTTTTGCTGTCATACTGCCCGCAAGCCGTTAAGAGATCTCTGATGAAGTTGGTTTAAGCAGAGATGCCGTAAGGCCTTTTAGTCCCTCCTTTGATCTTGTAGCTTCGAGCGAAGGGTGGCATTTTTAAATATAATAATGAGAAAAACACTATGAAAACAATCAGCCACGTTTTGTTGTTAGTTATTGCAGTAGCATCACTTGTCGCATGTGGCGAACAAGGTGTCGGCCCAAGCAAGCCAGCTACACAAGAATCTGCTAAATAAAAAGCTTTTCGCCAGCATGATGTTGCCGCTTGTTAGTGCGGTAATGTCAGCTGGCAGTTTTATTCATTAACAACGCAATGAATAGGGCAGGGGTTAACGATGGTATTCAGCAAATCGAGGTTATTTATTTGGATTCCTCTTTGCTTGACTGTGATGACGCCTTGTTTACTTAAAAAAGCCAATTGCCGACTGACCGTCTCAATTGTTAAGCCTAAAAAATTGGCAATATCTTGCCGACTCATAGATAAGTTAAATGTAGTGCTAGAAAAACCCAAGGCGTTATATCGATGCGATAGCATTAGCAGAAAAGTAGCCATTTTTTCTTTGGCTGTGCGATGTCCCAGTAATATGATTTTGTCGTGATCTGAGGAAATCTCTTTACCTAAAATCCGCATTAGCTGGGTTTGCAAGCTGGGAATTTGCGCGCATAACTCATTCAAGTGAATTATTGGCAGTTCGCACACCGAGGCGGTTTCCAAGGCTTGCGTGGTGCAGGTAAAACGACCGTGTTGCAGTGAATCCAAGCCCATCAGCTCACCGGGCAAATAAAAGCCCATGGTTTGCTCTACACCTTCCGAGTTGGTGATAAAACTCCGAAAAGAACCGGATTTAATCGCATACAAACTTTGGCAGGCTTGACCTTGGGAATACAGCAATTCGTCAGTTTGCAAAGGTCGTTTGTTTTTAACGATGTTAG
>JAUYMX010000349.1 GCA_030699345.1 Methylococcaceae bacterium | reverse complement strand
GGATTTGAGTCCACGCCCTAATTCTTGCATGGCTGAAATCAGGTTCGGGTCGTTAATCAGGTCGCTCATTTTCTCTCCTTGGGGGCGCCGTATTTTACGGCTTTGAAAATAAGCGGTTACACGGATTTATTTACACCCTCTAATTCTTGAGTACCAAAGACATTGGTTTCAAATTGATAGCGCAAAACATCACGACTTAAATCTTCAACAGCACCAGGTTGACCAAACGCACCGTTATTAAAAAGCCCGTAAATTTCCCCATCAGTTAGCTCAATAATCTGCTTTACCGCTTGCTGAATACTGACGCTATCAGCCAAATCCAGTTGTAATGCGGTCAGTCCTTCTTGCGCTAAACAATCAACATCTTCTACTTTTCGCGCAGTCGCGATAACGTTAAAACCACGTTTTTGCAACTCAATGGCAGTTGTGTAGCCAATACCGCTAGAACAACCGGTTATTAAAATGGTTTTTGCAGTAGGCATAGTGATTATTTAGTTAACTGTTGCTCGGTAAAAGTAAAGTTTTTACCTGTACTGCAATCTACCAAAAATACCAATAAGACTTTGTTGCTTTTTGCGTTTAATTCAACAGATTCAACCCGCCCACATTCATTAGAGGCGAGCGCTTTTTCAGCAGACTCACGTCTAAAGCGCTCAATATCCGGCAAACGATGTTGATAATCTTTCACCAAAGTGGGCAGTTGATCATAGACATACGGCGGTATTGCAAATGCTGAGTATTTATCAGGGCTGTTTTTAATCAAAAATTGGTTTTTTGCACTTTCATCTTGAGCATCCTGCTTTAGTTTGACCAGTTTTTGTTGAGATATTTGTTGCTCGATTTGTTCCTGGGATTGTTTTTGCTCTTGTTCTTTCTGTTGCAATTGCTGTTTTTGAGCCTCTTGATCCAAATTTACAGAGCCGCCTGTTTTTATATTTATCTCAACTGCACTGTGACCCGCTTCACAAGGTTTGGATTGGTAATCGGTTTTACCTTGCGCATCTGTACATTTATAAATACCTGCAGAGGCAGGAATGACGAAAATACTTCCTAAAAATAGCAATGCGAATCTCATAACATTCCTCAAACACCAGTAAATCAACACTAACAGACAGTATAGGTTAAAAAGAAAAGGTTACATTAATAAGCTATTAATCATAATGAATTGAAAAAGATTTAAAACTCATTGTTATTATTAGTAAAGCTATAAACTGTGGATAAGCCTTTTCTAGTTAATAAAATCAACTAATTACGATACAAGTTAAGATGCCGGAACTAAGCGGGGTAAATTGTGTGTGGATTGTGGATAAATCAACGCATCAAGTTATCCACAGCTCCGTACACAACTTGCTAAGAGTTTGTTGACAGATTTACTCTATGTTGCGCAGATACATATCTGTATACAATGACAACACTTAACTTTAGTGCCGTATAACTTCAATATGTCAGAACAAAATAACCAGAAAAACACGACTCAAGCGTCGTTATTGAGATTAAAAAATTACATCAATCAAGAAATTATTGGTCAAGATGTCTTGGTCGAAAGAATGTTGATTGGTTTATTAGCCGATGGCCATATTTTGGTTGAAGGTGCGCCGGGGCTGGCTAAGACGCGTGCTATCAACGTCTTGAGCAAAGGCATTCAAGGCGATTTCCATCGGGTACAGTTCACCCCGGACTTATTGCCCGCTGATTTAACCGGCACTGAAATTTATCGTCCGCAACAAGGTACGTTTGAATTTCAAAAAGGCCCGTTATTTCATAATTTGATTTTGGCCGATGAAATCAACCGTTCTCCGGCAAAAGTACAAGCGGCTTTACTGGAAGCAATGGCCGAACGGCAAATTACTGTTGGGCAAGCAACTTATCCGTTACCCGCTTTGTTTATGGTGATGGCAACCCAAAACCCGATTGAGCAAGAAGGCACGTATCCGTTACCGGAAGCTCAATTAGACCGTTTTTTGCTGCACGTAAAAATCGATTATCCACAAGCCGAGCACGAAAAAAGCATCCTGCATTTGGCTAGGTCAGAAGCAAGAGCGCAATCGAAAAAAACATCTGAAAAGTTTGAAGCCATTACTCAAGATATTCTGTTTGCTGCCCGTAATGAAGTGCTGGATTTGTACATGGCGGACAGTCTGGAAGATTATTTGCTGCAAATCATCCTGGCAACTCGTAATCCTGGGGCTTATGGTCAAGATTTAGCAAACTGGTTGCAATACGGTGCCAGCCCCAGAGCCAGCATTGCTTTAGATCGCTGCGCCAGAGCCAAAGCCTGGTTGGCACAACGCGACTTTGTCAGCCCTGAAGATATTCAAGACATGGCTTACGATGTATTGCGACATCGGTTGATTTTGTCTTACGAAGCTGAGGCAGAAGGCATTACTACTGATCATGTCATTAAAGAATTGATTGCCAGAGTCGCAGTGCCTTAATGTTTTTCGGTAAAAAAACTGCACAGCCAAGTCCGGCATTGGTCATTAGTGAACGTATTTCGGTATCGTTAAAAACGTTGATTAATCTAGTTGGGCCAGCAGCGAGCTTAAGTTTACAACCGGCGTCTATTCGTTCCCGGCAAAACGGCGGCTATGTCTCGCGCTTTAAAGGTCGGGGTATGGAGTTTGATGAAACCCGCCTTTATCAACCCGGTGATGACATCCGCAGTATTGATTGGCGAGTAACAGCACGTACCGGCAAAACCCACACCAAGCTATTCAGGGAAGAACGCGAACGCCCGGTATTTATTGCCGTGGATGATCGCGCGGCGATGCACTTTGCTACGCGCGGCGTGTTTAAATCGGTATTGGCGGCCAAACTGGCCGGGTTGTTGGCGTGGACGGCTCAGCATCATGGCGACAGAATGGGCGGGCAGATATTTTCCGATCATGGCTGCCGTGAATTAAAACCCCAAAATGGCCGACACGCAGTATTGCGATTTTTGAATGCATTGCTGCAACCGGAAACAGGTGTTTCCGAAGCCATTACTTTGGAACATGCTTGGTTAAG
>JAUYMX010000344.1 GCA_030699345.1 Methylococcaceae bacterium | reverse complement strand
TAAAAATATCATTGATTACCTGACGGCAAATAACAGCGAGCACGTTGCAACCATACTCGAATACCAGCGTCTTTACGGAATTCAGAATAGTTAAATTTAAGCTGGCATCGCTACCCGTTCTCAAGATATAAGCTACACTTGCGGAAAGCGCCGTTTACCGGACAATCGACCCCTTACAAAAACGTGTTAGTAACAGAAGGCTTGCCATGAGGAATCTGGAATTTAAACAGCAAATGCACGAATATTCGCTGTGGCGTACGCACCTGATACAGGCCATAGAAATGTATCTGCAATGGCGCAGCCGCTATGGGATGAACGATACACATAGCACCAATACCATTCTAAATATTCTTCAAGGCTTAAAAGCCGACCGCGTTACGCTTGCTTTTGTTGCCGAATTTTCGCGCGGAAAAACTGAGCTGATTAATGCTTTGTTTTTCGCCGAAACGGGCCTGCGTCTACTGCCATCTTCGCCCGGCCGTACCACCATGTCGCCTACTGAGCTTTATTATGACGAAGCGGGAGGCAGCTATATCAGGCTATTAAATATCGAAAGTCGTCTTGAAGATATTTCATTAACCGAGCTTAAACAGTATCCCGATCGCTGGACAAAAATCGAATTAGACTGCACTTCGCCCACGCAAATGCAGGAAGCGTTCAAAGAACTAATCGCCACCAAGCAAGTCGATCGTGAGCTTGCCATCAAATTGGGCTTGTGGAACGAACGCGAAGCTGCTGAGCAAGGCATAGTCAACCCCAGTAAAGTTGAAATCCCCTGCTGGCGCCACGCTCTGATCAGCTTTCCTCATCCTTTGTTACAAGAAGGCTTGGCTATTCTTGATACGCCAGGACTGAACGCATTGGGTACAGAACCGGAATTAACATTAAGCATGCTCCCCAGCGCCCAGGCGATTGTGTTCGTACTGGCAGCCGACACCGGCGTTACTAAAAGCGATCTGGAAATGTGGCGCAACCATGTCTGCAGCGCCCGCGGCGGCAATAAGCAAGGCCTTGCTGTGGTGATGAACAAAATCGACGCCATGTGGGATGACTTAGCAGGTGAAAATGGTTACGAAGCTGCAATCCTGTCGCAAATTAAAACATCGGCCGCTACCCTAAAAATTGACGAGGCCGCGATATTTCCTGTTTCTGCCAAGCAAGCATTATTAGCAAAAGTAAAATCGGATGCCGTGCTACTTGAAAAAAGTCGCTTAGTTGCGTTAGAAGACTACTTAGCCAACGACATCTTAAAGCAGCGTCGCGAAATACTGATGGCTACCATTGTGCGTGACTTAGGATTTCTGATTAATGAGTCGTCAAACCTCACCACAACAGCACTGACAAATGCCCACAATCAGCTGGAAGAATTCAAGAAAATAGATTTTCAGAATCAGGACATGACCGGCAAGCTGTTGGCTGAAACCCGTGACCGCCAAGGCGTTTACATGGCCAACATCGAGAATTTTCAGGCCAGTCGCCGAGTATTTACTGTACAAGCAAAAATGCTGGTGGACTCTTTCGGCAAAGAAAAAATCGATGCTATTATCAAAACCAGCAAGCACGAGATGGAAAAAAGCCTGACCACCTATGGCATGAAACAAGCCATGCGCAAATTGTTTGATGAGCTGCGCGACTTATTGCAAGACTCGGTCGACATCACTAACGAAACGCGCCGACTAGTCAAAGCTATCCACAAAAAATTCAAAGATGAATATGGCTTCAAAGAAATTGAGCCACAACTGTTTTCTATCAAACAGTATCAATTTGAGCTCGAACAAATTTTTGAAGAAGGCGAAGCGTTTCGCACCAGCAGCAGAACCACGCTAACCGAGCAAAGCATTGTCATCAACAAGCTCTATAGCACCTTGATTGCCAAAGCCAGAAATGTATTAAGACAAGCCCATGCCGACGCAACCACTTGGAGTAACAGCGTATTAACACCGCTTATGCACCAACTTAAAGACCACAAACGCCAAATCGAAGGCCGTTTGCAATTGTTAAGAAAAATCAATGAGTCGAAAGGCAGTGTTGCAGAAAATATAGCCACACTTGAAGCGGATATAGGCCCATTAAAACGCCAACGCGAAGAATTATTATTAATGATCAAAGATATGCAGCTAGAAGCTTACGCAGATCAGCATAGCCAATAATATTTTCGAAACTCACAATATAGATTTGCAGAGTTGCAGAGTTGCAGAGTTGCAAGGTATCGAATATTGAACGCAGGTTTTTCTTTTCCCATATCAGCTTTCTTTATCACGCATTAAAGATTTAGCCCCTTTAGCTATGATCGACAGCGTTAAATAATCAGGGGCTTAAGGATTTTCATGAGCACAATCAACGGTAACGACAACAAATCAAATCGTAGAGTTGCTTTGCGCGTCTATGAACAGGCAAACCTTTTCTACCAAAAAATTGCTCTTAGTCAGCTAAATGAAACGCAACCTGGCTTCGATAATATTCTCAATGGCTTTGCCCAATCTCAAACATCCAGCCACACAAACGATGAGCCGTCATTTCCCTATTCACAAAGTCAGGAAAACGACACGCTCAATGTCAATATAAGCGCCAGCGGCATCGCCTTTACCTGTCAGGAGGAATTAAAAACCGGCGATTATTTAATGCTAAGGATACTTTTGCTATCGAGCATGACAACTGTGATGACCTACTGCAAAGTGGTGTATTGCAAACCCAGCAATCCTTATGAAAGCAATCGCTACCCTTATTCAATTGGTGCTCAGTTTGTTAACCTGACCGCAAAAGACAGCGAATTATTGAGCCAACATATCGGTAAAATAAAAAAACAACAGCTCATTGCAAATGGATCGATAATCGCTTTTAGCATGGCCTTAATAACCTTACCTGATCAAGCTTTGGCGCTCTTAATAGAGGTTGGACATAATGTGTTAGAGTTTTTTTGGCATATCCTAAATATAGCAATTGAATTCTTTGAAATGAATATTGACCATGTCATTGAGCATTTATTTCATACCAGCACGCACGAAACCCAGGTTATCGCATTTTATGTATCCTTTGCTATCGAACTTATAGTGGTTTTATTTTTGGTCCGAATAGCCTTAAACACCTTTGTACGATTAAGCACCCACCAGCTTTTATACTGGTCACGCAAGAAATCGAGTTGCCTTTATTACTGGGGCCAACAATCCTTATTGGATAAAATTAAAATTGTCGGCATAGGAAGCACAGCAATTGTGGGTTATCTTTTCTTCGGCATCTAAGACCAATCCAACATTAGCAACACTTCAAATATCTCGTGCTTTTTTAATAAAATGGGCACGATGCATAAACAGACCAACAGCCGAAACGGCTACTAAAAAACAATTTATTTTTAAATCATGTTACTGGATTTTTCTTCTTACCAAATGCTGTCCATTGCATTGGTATTCGTCTGGACCGGCTTTGTACGCACCGGGCTTGGCTTTGGCGGAGCGGCATTAGGATTACCGTTGATGCTGTTCGTACAAAATAACCCCCTGTTGTGGCTGCCTATCATCGGGGCGCATTTACTGTTTTTTTCCGGCTTAACACTGCTTAACCGCTTACATAATGTCGATTGGCAGTATTTGCGAAAATCGTCAATTTATATCATTCCGCCCGCTGTGATTGGCGTATTCGGACTCGTGAGCCTGCCGCTATTATGGCTGAATAGCTTTATTTATTCAGTTACCTTGTTCTACGGCTTTATCTGGCTGCTCAACCGGGGTATTCAAAGCCACCATGCCTGGGTCGATAGAATACTGCTCATTTTAGGCGGCTACATTGCCGGTATTTCCTTATCCGGAGCGCCATTGATGGTCGCTGTCTACATGCGACACGTCAGCCATAGCAAATTGCGCGACACCCTGTTTGTACTATGGTTCATTCTTGTCAGCATCAAAATGACCACATTTATTGCGCTATCGGTTGACCTGCATTTTCTAACGGCGCTAACACTTCTACCGATT
>JAUYMX010000329.1 GCA_030699345.1 Methylococcaceae bacterium | reverse complement strand
ACATTGTGGTACACCCGCAATTTATCAGTGCCTTGGTTAGGTGGTGAAGGTGCAAAAGCAGCTACCCAGCAAATTCTTTGGCCCGCATTTGAGGCGACATGGCCAACGAATGGTCCAGGTAAAGTTGGTGGCGATTTTGAGCCGATGGGAGCTTGGGGATTGCCATTTTTAAATACACTTATTTTGTTAACAAGTGGGGTCACATGTACTTGGGCGCATCATGGGCTTCTAGCTAAAAAACGCGACCAACTGATTAAAGGATTGCTAGCAACTGTTGGGCTGGGATTCTTATTTGTTGCTTTTCAAGCAATTGAATATCACGAAGCCTATACCGAAATGGGGCTAACATTAGGTTCAGGTATTTACGGGTCAACGTTCTTTATGTTGACTGGATTTCATGGATTTCATGTTTGCGTAGGTGCAATCATTCTTAGTGTTGTTCTATTTCGTAGCTGGAAAGGTCACTTTCAGCCTGAAAACCATTTTGCTTTTGAAGCTGCAGCTTGGTATTGGCATTTTGTTGACGTAGTCTGGTTAGGGTTGTTCATATTTGTTTATTTGATGTAACTAAAATGTAAGCACAAAAAAAGCGCTGCTAACAGGCAGCGCTTTTTTTTTGTCGGTGTTGTTTGGTTTTTACTTATTTGGTTGTTCCGTAGACGGTCTGTGCATTTGCATACCAATGCCATCAGGTTTGAAAATCCCAGTTGCAAAAGCAATAAAAAGAAAAATAAACAGCAATATTGATAATGAAATTCGAAAAGTGAGGGCTTTTACCGTTTTTTCGGACGGTTCAGATGAGTCGCGTTTGACAAGATGAAATAACGCCGACCCCAAGCTAATAATTATCAGAACAAAAGAGATAATAACGATACTTTTAATGATCATTGAGTGATTAATTCTTAATTAAGTGTGGTTATATTCTCTGTCATTCATGCAGTTATGCCAATAACAAAAATATGTTGATCAAAATTAGCCACTATTCGTTGAAGATTGAACCAATATCTTTTCTATCTTATCTATGTGTATTTTCGCTATTGATGTCTTTGGGATTTTGGCAATTAGACCGCTCAAATCAAAAGCGAGAGTTTTTAAATTTAGAGGAGCAAGCTGGAGCGGCTGAAGTTTTGACGTTCATTACAGCTCTTCCTGATCATGCTGATAAGCTGAGATTTAAAACGATAGAAGTTGAGGGACACTATGATTCAAATCATCAATTTTTGCTGGACAACCAGATAATCGAAGGGAAGGTTGGCTATTTTGTTTTGACTCCTTTTTTATTAAAAGGCCAAGAAAAGGCTATTTTGGTAAATAGAGGATGGGTACCTTTAGGAGCTGATCGCTCAACTTTGCCAACAATAAACCTTGATCAAGGCTTAGTTAACATTAAAGGGCGTATCAATAACTTCCCTAGTGTAGGTATTAAGCTGGCCGGTGCAGAGCGCCCATCGGATAGTTGGCCATCCATTGTGCAGGTGGTGAATAGCGATATAGTTGGTAAAAAATTAGGTTATTCACTGGTAGATTTTCAGCTGGAACTTAATAAAGACATGCCAGATGGTTTCAAGCGGGAATGGCATGCTCCAATAGTGATGTTGCCAGAACAACATGTTGCCTACGCGGTACAATGGTTTTTATTAGCATTGACTCTCACAATAATTTTTATTTGGTACAGTTTAAAATCAGCAAAATGAGTAATCAAAGAAACAAAAATAGATTATTGATAGTAAGTATTTTCGCTATGTCTATCGTGCCGTTTTTGATAGCCTGGGGATTAAAGCAAAATCCGCAGTTTTTATCGGGACGAACTTATCATGGGCTGCTGATATCGGCTGCCGTGACGACAGAGCGCTCAGAATTATTAGGTTTTGATCAGTTTTCTCAGGACAACATTAAAGAACTTGCCGGGCACTGGTTGATTGTTAATGTCATTCCCAGTAAAGGATGCAACGAGCTATGTATGCAATCTATTCAAAAAACAAAGCAATTGCGGCTTATGTTGAATAAAGAATTGACCCGGACGCGGCGAGTAGTCCTAGTGGTACAAGATGTTTCCCCAGAGATTGCAAGCAAGTGGTGGGAAAGTGATGACACTTTGTTGAAGATCAAACCCAGTGCGGCAGTAGTAAAAAAAATTACTGAATTAAGATCTGGCATTATTCCAGATGGAATGATTTTTTTAATGGATCCGCTTGGGAATTTAATGATGCAGTATGAACCAGGCTTTGATCCTTATGATGTAAAAAATGACCTCATGCATCTTTTAAGAATTTCACAAATTGGCTAACCACAATATGTTTAGAAAATTAACTCTGTTTGCTGCGATTTTGGCGTTTTGTATTGCTGCGTTTGTTTTAAATACACGCCATGATGTTTGGGCCTCTCTTACATGCAGTTGGTATGCAAGCTGTCAGGATTGGAATCATCCTGAGCCTTATCAATATTCTAAATATTTTATTTTTCCAGCTTTATTGGCTGTTATTAGCATAGTGTTACTAATCCTTTCATGGTGGCAAAAGCATTGTCGATTGGCAGCCATGGCTGCGGCAGGGTTTTTGTTAATGTTGATCGGTGCACTGAATAGCTTAGTGTTTGTGTTCGAAATTAATGAGCAAGCTATTGCTTATACGAGCATTTTTACGATGCTAAGTATGGCTTGCGTTTGGTTGTTATTTTGGATGTATTTGCGAGTTAACCCAACCATTTCGAATTTGGAGCGCTTTAGTTGGGTCGGAGTATTTGCCAGGATTGCGGTTGTTTTGTTATTAGTTGAGATTGGTTTGGGCATTCTCGTAACTGGCGGACAGGCGACTTTAGCTTGTGGTGGTTTTCCTGAGTGCAATGGCTCGTGGTGGCCGCAGGCTGATTATCGCAGCATAGTAGACTTATTTAGTCTCTATTCAACGTATCCAATTAATTTGGATTTACAGGTAGCGGTCCATTGGCTTCATAGAATGGGGGCGCTAGTTTGCTTGGTAGTGCTTAGCTTAATAACGCTAACTGCCGGGGCAAAACATCGCCCTAAACAAGTCAGAATTGCATCGCTGTGGTTGATTATTCTACTGGTTGCTCAAATCAGTTTTGGTATTGCAATAATTGAATTGGGTGCGCCTTTGTGGGCAACTGCGGCACATAGTTCAGTTGCTATATTGCTTATGTTGCCACTGATAGCCATAAGTTTTTATAGTAGATATGGTTATATAGGTGAACAAGGTGCTCTAAAAGAAGTAGCTCAACAAGCAGGTGTTATAGCCGCTGATATTGAGATTCGGGCTGAAAAAACACCAGAGACTTTATTTGTACGTCTCAAAACCCAGTTAAATAAGACTCGATCCGGTTTAAGTGGTGTATTAGCTGTTATTCCACTGGGACAGAAATCGATCAACGGCGATTTGCTGGAAGAAAT
The DNA here is from genome assembly GCA_030699345.1 of Methylococcaceae bacterium. GTDB lineage: Bacteria > Pseudomonadota > Gammaproteobacteria > Methylococcales > Methylomonadaceae > JABFRC01. The sequence goes on along the minus strand of JAUYMX010000329.1, from coordinate 217 downwards.
TGAAGCTAGTTTGTTGATGGCGGATATTGGTGTTGATGCTACAGCTGCGATTATTAATCGATTAACAACCAGTGTTGAAAAACATCAGCTAAATGATGTTGATGCATTAACTGCGATTTTAAAGCAGGAATTACTGGATATGCTTCGGCCTTGCAATTTGTCATTGCATATTCCCAAACAAGATAAGCCGTTTGTGATTTTGGTGGTTGGAGTTAAT
>JAUYMX010000322.1 GCA_030699345.1 Methylococcaceae bacterium | reverse complement strand
GCCCAGTTGCAGTGGTTGCTCTTTGACATCGGCAGTGGTTTCAACGGTTTTGGGCAAGGTGACATGCACGGACTGCGTTAATAACGGTGCGGTTACTAATAAGATGATTACCAACACCAACATCACGTCGACCAGCGGCGTGACGTTGATGTCGCTCATTGCTTCTTCATTTTCTGATTGCGGTTTAAAAGCCATGGCCGATCCTATTTTTGATTATCGCTAGTGAAAGTCGTGTGGATAAACCCAGCGACAAAGTTTTCCAGATCGGTGCGTTGTTGCTTAACATGACGGAGCAGAAAGTTATAAGCCAATACCGCAGGCACCGCGACGGCGATACCAATGGCCGTTGCGACCAGCGCATCGCCGATAGGTCCGGCAACCACGTCCAGACTGGTCGAACCGCTTTCGGTAATTTCGTGCATGGCATGCATGATGCCCAATACCGTTCCGAACAAGCCGACAAACGGCGCGGTACTGCCGATACTGGCAAGCATGGTCAGACCGGTTTCAGTCAGTCTGGTTTCTTTCTGCATCTGCGCCAGTAAGGTTTGCTCCAGTAGCTGCTCCGGTTCACCACGATATTTCAGGTGCTTACCGGCCGCTTGCTGAATGCCGTCCAGCCAAGCGAAACCCTTGTTGGCGATGCGTGCTTGCGGGCCTCTGACGATAGTGTCCGGCAGGGCTTTGGCGCTTGTTAAATCAGCAGCATCCCAAAATGCTTCGCTAAAACGACGGTTATAAACATTGTTTTTACTGAACTGCCAAACCTTGAATAAAATCAACGTCCAGGTCAGCACTGAAAAAATCAGCAAGGTATATAGTGTGCCGTCGATAATCAGTTGTGGCGCAATATGGTCGGGCATTAAGGTGACTCCTTTTAGTTATTAATTGATACAAAGTTTTGACTCAAGACTTATTGTGTCGCAAGCGACGGTATTTTTAATCGGGTTCCCGCACCCGAAGGCGTGATACTTTCTTTTGTCCGGCCAAAAGAAAGTATCCAAAGAAAAGGCCGCCCGGACACCGCTTGCTTCCTGCGCGCTGCCGCTATCATCGGGGGTTGCCAAATGGGGCTCCTGCCCCATTGTCAACGCACGGCATCCTTGCCGTGCCCCACGGGCTATTCCCGATGACACCGTCAGTGCTCGGCGCGGCATACGGGGATTTTAGTTATTTAAAGTAAAAATTATCGGTACGATCACCGAGCTGGACACTGCTGTGCTGCCTCGTTTCGCCGGAACAAACTGCCATTTCTCAACAGCCGCAACGGCCGATTCATCCAGCACGTCATGACCACAGCTGCGGTATATCTCCACCGATTCGCTTAAGCCTTCAGCAGAAACACTGACCCGTAACAACACTTTGCCTTGCCAGCCACGGCTGCGGGCAATTGCCGGGTATTTGGGTTTAGGATTTGTGCCGTAATTGGCATTAAAACTGGCTTCACTAAACGGATCCGCATTGCCTTGAGTGCCGCTTGAAGACGTCGGCGCACTGTTGGCTGCGCTGGTGTTTTGTGCAGTCGATGCGGGTGCTGAGTCGGTAAGTGAAGGCGCTGGCGCCAATTCCTCGGCAACATCAGACTTGGGCACTACTGCTTGTTTTGGTTGTACGGGCTTTTTTTTCGGTACCGGTTTTTTTGCCGCTGCTTGTTTGGGTTTGACAGGCTCAATTGGCTTGGGTGGCGCAGGCGGCGCGGCAGTAGGCTGTTTGCCGGGTACTGAAAGCATCGATACTTCCATCATCAACGGTTGTGCTTGGGTAATCGGTTCAGCCGGTTGTGCCAACCAGCGCGCGCCTAACAAATGTATCAGCAACACCAGAATAAATAACAAGCTACCGATAGAATCAGGTTTTTCTTCCCCGGTTAACCTTTCCCACAGGGTTTGTTTTTTATGCATAGTTGAAGTTGTATTACCACCCAACAACAGCAAGTTTTTTTTACTAAAGCCGTCTTTGAGATTATTAAAGAAAAACATAGATGATGTGGCCTTCCAGTTATTAATTTTCTTGATTAGCTAGATGCTTCAGCTAACCGAAGCCATTCAGCCGGACGAGGCCCAATGGCAACGGCCGCGACCAGTAGCCTGGTTGGCAGTGTATCGAGTTGGAAGCGCCGGTTGAATCGATATGCGAACGCTGCCAA
>JAUYMX010000321.1 GCA_030699345.1 Methylococcaceae bacterium | reverse complement strand
AAATTCCTCACCCGGATAACCATAAACACCATCGCGACGCTGTTGAGTTTTACTGCCGGCAAGGGCGGCTGCAACCAGTTTGGGATGAGTCACTAGGCGATCTACTGAACAGGTCTTAGGAGGTAACGTTGTCATTTTTGCGGTTCTCTTTAAATAGAAAGTGGTTATGTCAATTCACGCTGGGTTATAAATACGCCCGTTTAAGTTTAACATCTTGCGATTGATTGACTCGGATTGTCGTAAAATGGAGCACTTAATTTTTCTTAACTAATTACACCGATGTCATTACCCTCCCCTTCTCTGCTGGCAAAAATCATCATCAAGCCTGAATTGGCATTAACACTTGCTTTAACTGAGTGGGACTTATTGATTCGCCAAGCCCGCAGAGCTAACGTACTGACAAGATTGGCGGCGATGTTTGCCGATCTTAATATTTTGGATAGCGTACCCGAACAGCCTCGAAACCATTTTCAGTCCGCTCATGTCTATGCACAACGTTTTACCATCTCATTGGATAGAGAAATTCAATGTATCAAACAAGCGCTGCAGCAGCTCAACGTCCCGGTCATTTTTTTAAAAGGGACCGCTTATTATCTTGCGGGCAATCTTGCCAGCAAGGGCCGGGTGTTTTCTGATGTTGATATTTTAGTACCTGAACAAGCGATAGAAGACGTTGAGCTGGCACTGATAAAAGCAGGCTGGATGACCAGTACGTTTGATGTTTATGATCAGAAATATTATCGGGAATGGATGCATGAAATCCCGCCATTACGAAATCTAAAGCGCCAGAGTTCTATTGATGTGCATCATAATATCTTGCCAAGAACCTGCGATTTTAGCCCGGATGCTAACGAGTTATTAACGAACGCCATCAACATACCGGAAACCGACAATTGGGTGCTTGCTCCGGAAGATCGCATACTGCACAGCGCGGCGCATTTATTTTACGGCGGGGAGTTTGATCAAGGCTTTCGGGATTTGACCGATTTACACTTACTGTTGCAGGAGTTTTCGGTAGAAGAAACTTTCTGGACGCGTTTGCTGCAACGCGCCGTGGCGTTAAAACAGCAAACTTCATTGCATTATGCGCTACGTTATACCCGGCTCATTTTGCAAACACCCATACCGGCTTATGTTATTAGCGGCACTTCAATACATTTACTCGGCCCGATAAAACAACGCTGGATGGATGCGCTGTTTTTGCGAGCACTACAGCCAGATCATGTCAGCTGCAGTGACCGCTGGACCGGCACTGCCCGTTGGTTGCTGTTTGTCCGGTCGCATTGGTTAAAAATGCCCTGGTATTTACTGTTGCCGCATTTATACCGTAAAACCAAACTTAGACTCACTGGGGAATCTAGGCATTAGGGGACCTCTAAAAATTGCACTTCGACTGTTCGACAAGCTCACAGCTCAGTACCCACAGGGCATAAATGCGAACGGTGGTCTATTTAAATCAGTGAGTTATCCGTTCGTGCTGAGCGTGTCGAAGCATGAACGGATAATTTTTAGAGGTTCCCATTAGTGATTAAAGCTATAACAGCCTGATGTCCTTGCCATCAATCTTAAGCTGGTAAGTACCGGTTTCGGATACCGATAAAACCACCAGCATGTTGCAACCGCGTTGACTGGCTTGCGCCTGCAGCACATGACCTGCAGGCACTGATTCCCCAGTGCTGTCGTCGATGATAGCGGTATTGGCCGCAGGTGTTTCAGTCAAGTCACCTTCCGCAACAAACATCTGCCTTTTCGCTTTCCCCAGATAATGGGTCCTAGCGACAATTTCTTGGCCGGTATAGCAACCTTTAGTAAAACTAACGCCGCCCAACGTATCCAGGTTTAGCATTTGCGGAATATATTCTTCAGAGGTTTCCGTCGTTAGCCAGGGAATGCCGTCGATGATGTCCAATGATCGCCAAACTTCCGAACCTGCGGGTTGATAGTCATGTTCACTGGATTGCTCGTTCCAAAATTGTTGCGCGTCTTCTGCATCCGTAATCAACAGCTGGCGATTTACTTGACGGGACAGATCAATCGTTAATCGGTTTTGTTGGCGAGTGGTGTTGCCGAACTGGTCATTTGCCTGCGTCTTAACATCAAGCTGGCTGCGGCCTAGCAAACAAAGCTCATCAGAACTATCGGTTATGGTTACTGCTGAACGCAACACATACATCTGTAAGCGTTTTTTAATGGCGGCTAAAAGCTCCACCGGCAATAGCAACAAATAAGCATCATCGCGTTTTACCAATAAAAATGTCGTAATCACCCGCCCCTTAGGATTGCAGATGGCGCCCAAACTGCTTTTGTTATCGGTAATGTCATGCACATTACAAGTGATTTGGCCTTGTAAAAAACTTGCCGCATCTTTGCCTGCAACAGTTAATACGCCTAGCTGTGTTACCGGACAAAGGCATTTTTTAACATCAGGTTTAGAGCCTAAAAAATCGATACGGGTCTCGCCGGTCAATACGCCGTGTTTATCAAGAAGAAAACTTTTCCAATTAGGGTTCATAACTATTCAAACTAGGGTGATTTATTTAGATTACGATTATAACGATCGTTTAATTTTGGGGCTTGCACTATCATATTTAAGTTTGCCGTCATCACGTCTCACAATCCCAATATTCGCATAATAAACCCGATAATATGACACTAGCCAATAAGCCAGCCTCATTCACCCACAGTATTTGGCTGACATTGGCTATATTCGTGATTTTCGCCATTGTTTTTGGTGCCTATGTTTATTCGGAAAAACAGATTGATCGAGCTTTTGAACTACGGCTGCAATCGTTTTTACTGGCTGATGAATTACGCCATTCCTCAGATGATCTCACTCGCATAGCGCGCAGCTTTGTACTCACCGGCGACCCCATCTACAAACAACATTATCAAGAAATTATCGACATCCGTGACGGTAACAAGCCCCGCCCTGTTGATTATCAAAATATTTATTGGGACTTGGTACTAGCTGACGATCGGCGGCCACGGCCTTACAGCGAGCGAACCATTGCCCTACTGGATCTTATGCGGCAAGCTGGATTTACAGATGAAGAATTTACCCAGTTAGCGCTAGCAAAAGCCAATTCAGACGCGCTAACCCTTACCGAATACACCGCCCTTAATTTAATAGGCTCAACACCGTCACCTACCGACGCCAACCGCATTAAAGCCAGCCTAATGTTGCAAGATGCCGCTTACCATCAGGCCAAAGCCAACATTATGGGGCCTATTAACGTGTTCTATCAATTGATGACCCAGCGCACATCGACTGCTGTCCATAACGCTGAGAATACGGCGTTACTATTGCGCGTTGTCTTCATGGCATTCGGCCTAGCGCTGTTATTAATGCTATGCCGTACCTATAAAACCTTGCATGCAATATTGGGCGGCTCAGTCTCTGAGCTACATAGCCAAATTACTAAAATTGGCAGCGGCGATTTCTCCGGCCAAATCCCTGTCGCAGAAAACATGATGCACAGCATCTTGGGAGGGTTATCGCAAACTCAAGTTAAGCTTAATGCCTTAAATGAGGCGCGTAACACCGCTGAACTAAAAAACCTGCGCATGAAGAATCTTTATGCAGCCCTCAGTCAATGCAATCAGGCTATTGTCCGCTGTAACCACGAAGTTGAGTTATTTCCGCAAATTTGCCGTGATGCGGTGCAGTTTGGTCAAATGAAAATGGCCTGGATAGGCATTATTGATCCTGATACCCAGCGCATTATTCCTGTCGCAAGTTTTGGCGAAGGTACTGAATATCTACAGGACCTTCACTTATCAATTGATGCCAGCAGCCCTTTCGGCCAAGGTCCAACCGGCACTGCCATGCGAAATGACCGACCCTTTTGGTGCCAAGATTTTCTCAATGATCCGATTACCGCACCTTGGCATGAGCGCGCCAAACAATACGGGTGGCAAAGTTCAGCCTCACTGCCATTACATCGTAACGGTCTGGTAACGGGCAGTTTCAACGTCTATTGTGAGCATGCTAACGCCTTAGATGAATCTGGTCAGAACCTGTTATTGGAAATGGCGATGGATATTAGTTATGCCATCGATCGTTTTGAGTTAGAAAAACAACGCCTCAACTTGACTCAACAGCTTCAGCAAACTCAATTTAGGATGGACAACATTCTCGATAACATTGATCAAGTCATTTGGTCGATGGACGCCAATACCCATCAGATACTTTTTTTGAATGCTGCTGTTGAGGCAATCTATGGCAGATCGGCCGAGGAATTTTTCAAACAGCCGTCGCTGTGGTTGGACACCATTCACCCCGATGATCAGCACATTGCCAACAATAAAAATCAGGAAACTCGGGAGCACGGCACTGGCGTGGCTGAATATCGTATTATTCGGCCAACCGGCGAAATACGCTGGATACGCAACCATTGCCGGCGTGTGTGCGATGACGATGGCAAAATAGCACGCTTGGACGGCGTGGTTTCAGATATTACCGACCATAAAAACGCAGCATCCCATATTCAACATCTTGCTTACTATGATGCGCTTACCGGCTTACCCAATCGCACGTTGCTTGATGATCGGCTCAATCAGGCCATCAGCACCGCTATTCGTAACCACTCCCAGTTAGCATTGATGTTTCTTGACCTTGATCATTTCAAAAACATCAACGACACGCTGGGACATCACGTTGGTGATCAATTACTAATCCAGGCGGCAAAACGTATGCAATCTTCAGTCCGTGATGAAGACACCGTCGCGCGTCCAGGCGGTGATGAATTCATTTTGATTTTATTAGACACGGATACCAATGGTGCCGCCCATGTGGCCGATAAAATACTCCATGCAATGAGCCAACCATTTACTATCGAGCAGCACCAACTGGTCGCTACGCCATCAATTGGTATTGCTGTGTATCCAGATGATGGTGTGGATTTTCAAGGTTTAGCAAAAAGCGCCGATGCGGCCATGTATTGCGCCAAACAGGAAGGTCGCAACCGGTATCGATTTTTCAGCCAGGAAATGCAGGTTAATTCAGCGCGAACGCTACTATTGGAAAATGCCTTGCGCCATGCACTGGAACAGAATCAATTGCTGCTGCATTATCAGCCGCAATTTTGTATTCATAGCGGGCAGATTATCGGTACCGAAGCCCTGATCCGTTGGCAACACCCCGATTTAGGCATGATTTCACCCGCAGAATTTATTCCCATTGCTGAAAATAGCGGTCAGATTATGGCTATTGGCGCCTGGGTGTTGCGCACTGCGCTCCGCCAATACAAACACTGGCAAGATGACGGCATGGCCGAGATAACGTTGGCCGTTAACTTGTCTGCGATACAGTTCCGCGATGCGCGTTTGCCCGACCTTGTTACCCAAGTATTGAACGAAGTACAACTACCTCCCCACATACTTGAATTAGAACTGACCGAAAGCGTAGCAATGGACGACCCAATCGCCGCCATTGCCATTATTGATAAGCTACATGCGCGCGGCATTCGCATGTCGGTTGACGATTTCGGCACCGGCTATTCTTCGCTCAGCTACCTAAAACGTTTCAAGGTATACAAACTCAAAATTGACCAATCATTCGTCCGCGATATTATCGGGGATCCGGAAGATAGAGCCATTGTCACCGCGATCATTAATTTATCGCGTAGCCTTGGCTTTCAAACGATTGCCGAGGGTGTAGAAACTCAAGAACAACTGACTTTTCTGCGTGAACAGGGTTGTAATGAAGTGCAAGGTTATTTCTTCAGTAAACCTCTGCCTGCCGAACAGTTTGTCGCATTTGTCCGCTCTCATAAGATCAAAGACGCCGCAGACAGTGCATAAGCAACAAACGCCTCTTTCGCTGGAACTTAAATCCTCTATACGACTCAAGCAGGCAGTAGCACTGATTCATCTAATAGCAGCCGTTGCCTGTATCTATAACGCCTTGGCAGTTACAATACAAATCGGCTTATTCACGGTTGTTGCCATACATTTTTATGACCTTATCAAGCGATTAAACATCACCTCTGCCAAAATCAAATACAGTGAAATGGCGGGCTGGGAGATTTCTGAAACCGATGCGCAATTTGCTTCGGTGCAAATTTTAACAACCACGGTGACCACCACTTTTGCGGTGATTCTTCACTACCAAGACGAGAGTGTTTTATCGCGCAAGACTATCAAAACCTTGCTGGTAATGCATGATGCGTTGCCCAAGAATGACTTTTGCAGGTTGTTGGTTAGCTTGAAAACGACAATGAATAAATGATGGTAACTATTCAGTCGTTAACCTGATTGGGGCTATGCGTTTATTGTGAAGCAACGCGCATCCACCGCATTTGCCGGATGCGCTAGCGCTTATCCAGCCTACGCATGACGGCTGAATAGTTACTAAATAATCACTTAAATCGCCAGGTGCCATGCACCTTATACCGAACATCCGATAACCCAACTCTAATTTTCAGCAATGATCAGCGCACTCAATTCTTTCTTTTTTAAATACCTTAGCGCCATTTAAATGCACGGCGTGCTCATGCGGATTTTTAGTTTTTCATTAGTGAGCTGGCTGGAACCAGACAGTCCATTTTTATTTGTCTGGGCATTTAATACCACTGATGCGGTGATCCTTTCTTGGTGTTCATTGCTAAAAAAAGACAAAGCCTACACCTTATTGAATGTGTTCGGGATTATGGTCGGTGTGGTCGGCATGCTCAGAGCGAGCAATTAACTCTGGCTGACATGCAAACAGGAGTCATGCAGCTGATAACGCAAATCAACACATTAGTTGACTAAAACACTTAGTAAATGCGCCAGTGCAAGCAGCAAAGGTTGTTATAATCAGTCAACTTAAAAAATCGGCGCTAGCAAGCGGTTGTGTTATAGGAGAAACAGGTTTTGACTGAGGTACAAGATATTACCAGTCCGATGACGACATCGGAAAAACGAGCGACATGGTCGCTGGCAAGCATTTATGCATTGCGCATGTTGGGGTTGTTTTTAATTTTGCCGGTTTTGTCATTATTTGCTGAACAGCTTGAAGGGTCGACACCGTTTTTGATGGGGCTTGCCGTAAGTATTTATGGTTTAACGCAAGTTGTGTTGCAAATTCCGTTCGGTATTTTGTCCGATCGCTATGGCCGTAAACACATCATCGTTATTGGCATGTTGCTGTTTTTTGTCGGTAGTGTGGTGGCGGCAACGTCAACAACCATCTACGGCGTTTTGATTGGGCGCGCCATTCAAGGATCGGGCGCCATTGCCGCCTCGGTAATGGCGTTAGTAGCCGATTTAACACAAGAAGTGCATCGTACTAAAGCGATGGCCTTAATCGGTGCCAGCATCGGCGTTTCATTTGGTGTGGCGATTATTGCCGGTCCAATTGTTGCCGGTTTAATCGGTGTTTCCGGCTTGTTTTGGCTGATTGCCGTGTTAAGCATTGTAGCGATTTTGGTGGTTATTTATGTCGTCCCCAACCCGGAGAAATCCAAAGTTCATCGAGATGCAGAGCTGGTACCCAGTCAATTATCTAACGTTATAAAAGACTCTGAATTACTGCGCTTGGATTACGGCATATTTGTCTTGCATCTGATTTTGACCGCCAGCTTTGTAGTGGTGCCGTTGTTGATGCGCGATGTCGGATTATTACCGGCAGAGCATTGGAAGGTTTATTTGCCGGTATTTGTTATCTCCATGGCCGCGATGATTCCGTTTATTATCCTGGCGGAAAAAAAGCGCAAAATGAAAGCCGTGTTTATTGGCGCGATTGCTACGATTGTGCTTGCCGTCTTGGGTTTGATGGGCACACATGACAGCTTGATTGGCATCATAGGTTTTCTGTGGCTGTTTTTTACCGGCTTCAATTTACTGGAAGCCTCCCTGCCCTCGCTGATTTCCAAAACTGTACCCGGCGATTTAAAAGGTACCGCTATGGGCATTTATTCCAGCGCGCAGTTTTTAGGTGCCGGTATCGGCGGTGCAGCTGGCGGCTGGTGTTATGGACAGTATGGTGCGCCTGCAGTGTTTTTAATGTGCTCACTGGCCGCCTTAAGCTGGCTATTACTATCGTTATCAATGAAGCCACCGCGTTATTGGGCCAACTTGTTAATCTCAATTACCGACTTCACTGAACAACAAGCCGATCAATTTGCTACTGAACTATTGAAGATTGCCGGTATTGAAGAAGTAACGTTACGCCATGAAGATGGCGTGGCCTATCTTAAAGTTGATAATAAGATTTTGGATTCTATTGAATTACAAAGCCTTATCACCAAAACCAGTCAACTATCTCAACAGTAAAAATAGGAGAAAAGATGCTTAATAAAGTGACATTAATAGGCCGGTTGGGGGCAGATCCCGAAGTTAGATATATGCCTAACGGTGGCGCGGTCACCACGATTCGCTTGGCAACCTCGAGACGTTGGAAAGACAAACAATCCGGAGAAAGAAAAGAGGAAACTGAATGGCATCGCGTAGTGTTTTTTACGCGTTTGGCTGAAATTGCCGGAGAATATTTAAAGAAAGGCAGTCAGTTGTATGTTGAAGGCCGAATCCGTACGCAAAAATGGCAAGGCCAGGATGGTCAGGATCGTTATACAACGGAAATTATCGCCGAAGAGATGCACATGCTTGACACGCGTAGTGGCGGTACGGCCCAGTTTAATAATAATGAGGCTCCGCCATCAACCAGCTACAACGAGCAACCTAGTCGGCCTGCAGCACCAAGCCCACAACCATCGCCACAATCTAATTCATCAATGCCACCGCCCCCACCGAATTACGATGATTTTGATGACGATATACCGTTCTAGGAGTCACCTGATACAAAAAAGCCTCTGCTATAGAGGCTTTTTTATTTAAATGGCTGCGATCTTAAATTTATAGCTGCATAATTTCCCGTAATACTGCTGTGGCATAGCTCCCCGCCGGTAGGGTAAATTCAAGCACCAAGACATCCTCACCATCAAATTGCCAAAGCAAATCCGGCACATTGACCCGCAATGCGCGCCGGTCTAAGTCCACATCAGAGGCAATCAAGCCTTGAGCAAGTTCGGTATGGTCGGCAATGATTTTTTGTTCGATAGCCAGCGTTTCCGCTGAAACTCCTGGATCGCCTTTTCCCCACAAAGCCCCGGTAGGATGAATAATACCGGCTTGGAGACGACGCACAATTTCGTCATCCGGCTGCTCAGATTTGAAGCTGCTATGCCCCCCGTCGAAACTGTAGGTATCACCTGCAACTGGCTGATTCCAAAGCTGATGCGTGACGCGATACCCCAGAATCAGGTTGAATAAATACGAACGCGCCGCTGATAGATAAATACTGCGTTGTTCCCGGCCTACTTTAGCGCCTTGAAACATTGCTAAAGCCTTGTTGATATTCTGCCCTTGATTACCAAAGCGCTGGCTGCCGAAATAATTGGCGATGCCGTGTTCTTTAATGGCTTGCAGTTGTTCAGCAGTTTTTGCTTTATCGCCTTGCCAATTGCGAATGGTCAATTTAAAGCGATTGCCGGACAACACGCCGCGTTTAAGTTTTCGGGCATGGCGAACGGTTTGCAAGACTTTAATACTGTCGGATTCAAACTGCGTCCAGTCCGGATCTTGTTTGCCCGGCAACCAAACGCTAAACCATTGGCTGGTGATAGCGTGACGATCTTTTAAGCCGGCAACACTGACATCGCGCTGCCTAACACCGGCAAAGCGGGCCAGCATTCGGGCAACATATTCAGTGTTTTCACCGGTCTTTTGAATGTATAAAAAAGCATGTTCGCCGCTGCCTGATGGCTCAAAAGATAACTGTTCGTCAACGATAAAATCTTCAGGAAGTGTGCGAATGTCGCCGGTGGCAGAAGGTCCGCCATAAACAGCAGGCCAATCTGGAATGTTTGAATAAGGCATTGGGTTATTTTTCGATCAGGACAACAGCCTGGACGGCAATGCCTTCTTTGCGACCTTCAAAACCCAGCCTCTCGGTGGTGGTAGCTTTTACATTGATGAAGTCAATGTCCACTTGTAAGTCAGCAGCAATGTTTTCGCACATTGCCGCGGTATGTGGCGACATTTTTGGTGCTTGGGCAATAATGGTGATGTCGGCGTTGATCAATCTATAGCCTTTCGCTTGCACGATGCTATAAACATGACGCAGCAGCACACGACTGTCTGCACCTTTAAATTCAGGATCGGTATCGGGAAAATGCTTACCTATATCGCCCAACGCTGCGGCACCCAGCAACGCATCGGATAATGCATGCAGCACCACGTCGCCATCGGAATGCGCTTCCAGACCTTGCTCATAAGGAATGGTGACGCCACCTAAAATGATACTGTCGCCTTCACCGAAACGATGCACATCGTAACCTTGTCCAACTCTGATCATTGTTGTTCCATATAAAAAAGCGCTAAAGGTAAGTCTTCGGGCCGGGTGATTTTTATATTATCGGGGCGGCCTTCGACAATTTTGGGTTGTAAGCCTTGCAGCTCTAAGGCGCTGGCTTCGTCGGTAATGGCCGGATTGCCTTCGGCGGCTTCGAGAGCAGACTTTAACATCCCGTAACGAAACATTTGCGGCGTCAACGCGCGCCAAATATGACTTCTGTCGAGCGTGCCGTGAATGCTGGTGCCTTGGACATTTTTTAAGGTGTCATGCGATGACAACGCTAAAATCCCGCCGACAGCATCATCAACCAAAGTATTGATCAGCAGGTTTATATCTTCTGTTGTAAGGCAAGGCCGGGCGGCATCGTGTACCAACACCCAGTCATCATCGGCGGCTTGATCTCTGATGAATCGCAGCCCTGAAAGCACCGAGTCTGCTCGTTCTTTGCCGCCGGGTGCGGTCAGGATATTGGCATGTTTTGATATTGCCAACGTCGGCCAGTAAGGATCTTGCTCGGAAATTGCAACGACTACCGCGGTAAACACCTCCGCCTGTAACAGACGTGATAGCGTGTGTTCAATAACGGTTTGATGGGCTAGCGGTAAATATTGTTTGGGTCGGTCTGCTTGCATACGTTTGCCGACACCGGCAGCAGGCACGACTGCCCAGAATTTTGTTGAATCAGTCATCAATTATAAAAAGGCAAAATGTGTTGCGAGGAATTTGGAGCGCTATTTAACAATTTGAAAGAACGTTTCATCTTCCTTAATCATACCCAGCTCTTCCCGTGCTCGTTCTTCGATCGCTTCTTGGCCTTTTTGTATGTCCAGCACTTCAGCGCGTAATGCTTCATTGCGCTGATTTTTTTTATCCACTTCTTGCTTCAGCTCATCGAGCTCTTGTTGGTATTCGTTAATCTGGGCAATGCTGCCATCCCCATACCAGAGACGATATTGCAGGTGAACAATCAGCATAATAATCAACGGGATGATGATTTTCATGACTGACACTCAAGTAAAAAATCAAACACGGTGCAGATTAGCTCTGCACCGTGTTTAGTTACTTTAAGGTTGTAGCAGTAACTCATTATTTAAAAAATGCACTACGTCCTGCGTATTTAGCCAAACTGCCCAATTCTTCTTCAATTTTCATCAAGCGATTGTATTTGGCGATACGGTCAGAACGACTCAATGAGCCGGTTTTGATTTGTCCGGTACCTTTAGCTACCGCCAGATCGGCAATGGTAGTGTCTTCGGTTTCGCCGGAACGGTGCGATACGACTGCGGTATAAGACGCTTTATGTGCCAAATCGATAGCAGCTAAAGTTTCAGTTAAGGTGCCGATTTGGTTAACTTTGATCAAAATAGAATTGGCGATTTTTTGATCGATACCTTGTTGCAGTATGGCTGGGTTGGTTACAAACAAATCGTCACCGACCAACTGGATACGGCCGCCCAATTTTTCGGTCAATAATTTCCAACCCGCCCAATCGTTTTCATCCATGCCGTCTTCTATAGTGATGATCGGATATTTATCCACCCAATCGACAAAGAAGTCAGCCATCTGCGCTGAATTGAAAGTTTTGCCTTCAGCTGCCAGGTTGTAAACGCCGTCTTTGTGATATTCAGAACTTGCTGCATCCAATCCTAAATAAATATCGACGCCCGGCTTGTAACCCGCTTGTTCTATCGCTTGCAAGATAACACTGATGGCCTCTTCGTTAGAAGACAAGTTCGGTGCAAAACCGCCTTCGTCACCGACAGTTGTCGACAAACCTTTGGACTTCAATACTTTACTTAAGTTATGAAACACTTCCGCGCCGTAACGAATGGCTTCACGAAAATTAGGCGCGCCGACCGGCAAAATCATAAATTCTTGCAAATCAACGCTGTTATCGGCATGCGAACCGCCGTTGATGATGTTCATCATCGGTACCGGCAAAATGAATTCACCAGTGGTATTTAAATAGCGGTACAAAGGCAGTCCGGCATCTTTAGCAGAGGCATGCGCTGCCGCCAGAGAAACACCCAGCAGGGCATTGGCGCCCAAGCGGCTCTTACTTTCAGTGCCATCGAGGGCAATGATTTTATTGTCCAATGCGGCTTGGTCGGCAGCATCGACGCCGATCAGAAGGTCGCGAATTTCGGTGTTGACGTTAGCAACGGCATTTAAAACACCTTTGCCTAAATAACGGGATTTATCACCATCACGCAGCTCAATTGCTTCACGCTCTCCGGTCGAGGCGCCTGACGGCACCATAGCGCTGCCGACAGCACCGGAAGCTAAGGTAACTTCGGCTTCCAGAGTGGGGTTGCCGCGTGAGTCCAAAATTTCTCTGGCACGAATATCTACTATTGCTGACATGATGATTCCTTATAACGTGGTTTCAATAAATGAGGTCGCTTTAACCGCACGATC
>JAUYMX010000305.1 GCA_030699345.1 Methylococcaceae bacterium | reverse complement strand
CGGGTTCTGGCATGATGGAGTGCAAAAAAGCATTGGTAGAAGCTAATGGCGATATGGAATTAGCTATTGAAAATATGCGCAAATCCGGTTTGGCTAAAGCTGATAAAAAGTCCGATCGTATTGCCGCTGAAGGTATTATTGGCGTCAAAGTCAGTGATGACGGCAAAGTTGCTGCAATCGTTGACATCAACAGTGAAACTGATTTTGTTGCTAAAGCTGATGACTTTGTTAAGTTTGTTAACGATGTTGCCGCTATCTTGTTAACGTCTGATGTTGAAACAGATGAGCAATTACTGGCATTGCCACTGGCCAACGGCTCGACAGTTGATGAGACTCGTCGTGGTTTAATTGCTAAGTTAGGTGAGAACATCACTATCAGACGCTTCGTAAAATACAAAACAACTGACGGCGGTACCGCTTGTTATTTGCATGGCAGCAAAATTGGCGTTTTAGTTGAATTAGCTAAACCAGATGCTGAGCTAGGTAAAGATATTGCTATGCATATCGCCGCCAGCAAGCCAGTCTGTGTGTCAGAGGAAGAAGTATCTGCAGACGCTATTGAAAAAGAGAAAGAAATTTTTGCTGCGCAAGCGGCAGAGAGTGGCAAGCCTGCAGAAATCATTGAAAAAATGGTCGCTGGTAGAATCAGCAAGTTTTTTGCTGAAATTACTTTGTTGGGTCAGCCTTTTATCAAAGATGACAAGGTGTCAGTTGGTAAGCTGGTTTCTTCAAAAGGCAATAATGTTATTCGCTTTGCCCGTTTTGAAGTGGGTGAAGGCATAGAGAAAAAAGAAGAAAACTTCGCTGAAGAAGTAATGGCGCAAGTTAGAGGAAATTAAGATATTCCGCCCTGGCCATGCCAGGGCGGAAGTCCTGCACAATTAGCCCTTAAAATACTATGACTAACAAAATTTGCCAGAGAATTTTACTTAAGTTGAGCGGTGAAGCTTTAATGAGCGAGACCGGCGGCAGCATTGATGCTGATATCGTCAAACGTCTTGCGACTGAGATTAAAGATCTATGCGATATTGGCATTCAGGTAGGTTTGGTTATTGGTGGTGGAAATATATTGCGCGGTGCCGAGAAGGCCTCAGAGGGACTTGATAGGGTCACCAGTGATCAAATGGGTATGCTCGCCACTGTGATCAATGCCCTTGCCATGCAAGACGCTTTGGAACATTTAGGGCAACAAGTAAGAGTAATGTCGGCACTTAAAATCAACCAAGTTTGTGAAGACTACATTCGCCGTCGGGCAGTAAGGCATTTAGAAAAAGGTCGCGTTGTTATTTTTGCAGCAGGGACTGGTAATCCTTTTTTTACTACCGATTCGGCGGCGAGTCTGAGAGCAATTGAGATTAATGCTGAGTTAATGATTAAAGCTACCAAAGTTAAAGGCGTTTATTCGGCTGATCCTGAAAAAGTTAAGGATGCTAAATTTTATGCGCGGTTGACTTACGATGAAGCGTTGGACCAACGCTTGAATGTAATGGACACCACTGCGTTGGTGCTGTGTCGAGATAATAATGTCCCCATGCGTGTGATGAATATCTTCGAAAAAGGCGCCGTAATGAGGCTGATGTTGGGTGAGGAAATTGGCTCACTAATTGAACGAGGAACTGAACATGCTTAATGATATTCAACAAGATGCCGCTA
>JAUYMX010000293.1 GCA_030699345.1 Methylococcaceae bacterium | reverse complement strand
CGGGTCGAGAAAAGTGAGGACAATCCAGCAATCCATCTACATGAGAATCATGATTAGCTGAATAAGCATCGCCAAGCACTCCTGGAAGCAAGCGGGTTATGGCATCAACCAAAACAATCGCTGCAAGCGCACCACCACTGATCACATAATCTCCAAGTGACCATTCTTCATCACAATCTAACTGAACAAAACGTTCATCGATCCCTTCATAACGCCCGGCAACCAAAATCAATTGCGACAATTGAGTAGCATCCGATAATAATGCTTGGGTAATCGGCTTGCCTTGAGGACTTAAGTAAATTACTTTCTTGTTGCCGCTACCTAACTTTTTTGCTTGGGTAATCGCGTCATGCAAAGGCTGATACTTCATTACCATTCCAGGACCACCGCCATAAGGACGATCATCTACTGTGCGATGAATATCATGAGCGTAATCTCGAGGATTCCAAAGTTCTAAACTTACAATCCCTCTATCTATTGCTCTACCTGTTACTCCATGTTTCGCAGCACCGGATACTAATTCTGGAAACAGCGTTACAACATCAAAACGCATGTGAGCAGTTAAAACTCTGGATCCCAGTCGACAACCATCTTACCAGCAACGAGGTCGATGCTAATTATTGTCTGATCTAGCAAAAACGGGATAGCTCGTTCCCGATCACCTTTAACAAAAACAACGTCATTGGCGCCTGTCTCGAGAAGATTTTCAATTTTTCCAAATTGAACACCTTGAACATTTTCGACATCTAAGCCGACAAGGTCAGACCAATAATATTCATCTTCAGAAGAAGCGGGTAATTGCTCTGACTTTATAAACACTTCCCAGGCCATTAGACTGGCAGCATTATCTCTATCATTAATGCCTTCAAGCTGAGCAACAATTGTTTTACCTTGAAGCTGCCCGTCCAGCACAAGTATTGATTTTTCTTCAAGGCCTTTTTTGAGTAACCATGGAGAATAAACAAGAATATTGTCGCGAGGATCGGTATAAGAAAACACCTTAACCCAACCTTTAACACCAAAAACGCCTGAAATTTTCCCAACGCTGATTAATTGTTGAGGTAACAAAACTTAAGCAACAGCCTTACGAGCATCTTTAATCAATTTCGCAACACGTTCAGAAGTTTGGGCGCCAGTTGCTTTCCAATAATCAACGCGAGCAGTATCTAAACGCAATTTCTCTTCATTGCCGCGAGCAACAGGGTTAAAAAACCCGACTCTTTCGATATATCGACCATCACGACCGCTTCTGCTATCGGTGACAACAACATGATAAAAAGGGCGATTTTTTGCGCCTGTCCTAGTTAGACGAATGGTTACCATCAAATTTCCTCAAAACATTTAGTCAGTATTAATCCGCGCATTGTACGCGATTTTCTATGGATGTGAAGAACAAATTAACCTTCACACCATCTCCGTTGATTCTATTTCTACTCTTCAAATAAAATTTAGCGTCTCATACCTCGGACATTACTCTTTATACCACGCATCATATTTGCCATATTGCCGGCCTTGAATTTTTTCATCATTTTTTGCATCATCAAGAACTGTTTGAGGATACGATTGACATCTTGCAACTCCTGACCACAACCTGCGGCTATGCGTTTTTTTCTATTACCCTTAATTAAATCAGGGTAGCGTCTTTCCTGCATAGTCATGGAATTTATTACCGCAACCTGCCGCGCAAGCATCTTGTCATTTACTTTGTCTTTCATTTCTTGCGGGATGGAATTAATACCAGGCAATTTGTCCAGCATTGAACTTACACCCCCCATATTTTGCATCTGCTGCAACTGCTCGCGAAAATCCTCCAGATCAAAGCTTTTGCCTTTTTGTATTTTTTTCGCAAGCTTCTCAGCCTTTTCTTTGTCGACTTTTTGCTCAATTTCCTCAATCAAGCTTAATACATCGCCCATCCCCAAAATACGAGAAGCAATACGATCTGGATGAAACAGTTCTAAGGCATCCGTTTTTTCACCAACACCAATAAACTTAATCGGCTTGCCGGTAATCGCGCGAATCGACAATGCAGCCCCACCACGAGCATCACCATCAGCCTTGGTGAGAATAACGCCGGTTAAGGGCAATGCATCATTAAAGGCCTTTGCAGTTATTGCCGCATCCTGCCCTGTCATACTATCAACAACAAAAAGGGTTTCAATCGGATTTATTGCCGCATGCAATTCCTTGATCTCTCCCATCATCTCATCATCAATATGAAGACGACCGGCAGTATCAATGATAATTACATCAAGAAATTTGTGCTTTGCAGCCTCAATAGCATTTCTCGCTATATCAACAGGCTTTTGAGTTATATCACTTGCAAAAAAATCCAGAGAAAGATCATTCGCCAGCGTTTCTAGCTGCTTGATAGCGGCAGGACGATAAATGTCCGCACTAACAACGCCAACTTTCTTCTTTTGATTTGTTTGTAACCAACGACCTAATTTAGCGACGGTGGTTGTTTTACCAGCCCCCTGCAAACCCG
>JAUYMX010000338.1 GCA_030699345.1 Methylococcaceae bacterium | reverse complement strand
ATCATTCCTGAACGCATGCCTGATCTTTTATGCAGAATCTCCAGAACAGCTTGCAGTTTGGCATGCAAATCATGGGTGCTGTTTAATACCTGGCTGATCAGGTACAAGGTATCAAGCTCGGCTTCGATTAGCTGGGTACGCTCAGTCATTGCAATAATCTCCCTGGCTCCTGTCTGTGCAGAGGGAAGCTTATTTTGAACCGGCATCCTTGGTCGTAATCCTGATCTATATCAATAAAGCCCTTATGCTGGTTAACAATTTCTTTTGCGATAACCAGGCCCAGGCCTGCTTGATTACCGCCCATGGGATGAGTGGTGTAAAAAGGTTCAAACACTTTTCTGCGCTTTTCAATCGGGATACCCGGCCCGCTGTCTTCAATACAGATATAAACCAAATCAGCATCAGCATCGGTGGTAATTTTAAGTCGCTGTTCACTACTGTCGGAGGTGCTGACTGCCTCAATCGCATTGTCGATCAATTGCTTAAATAATATGCGCAGGCGGTTTTCAGAGCCCAGTATATTCGGCAGCGGGGAAAGCGGCTGCCAATGCACGTCTATTCCATATTTAAAGATATGCTGCTCACTGAGTAGCAGTACTTCATGCAAAATTTGATTTAGATTCACTGGAATAACAGCGGTTTGTAGAATCTCCGGGATGCATTTTTGCATGGTGGCAATGGCTGCTTCGCCGGATTGCTGAATTTGTTGCAAACTTTGTAATAGACCGGCGTGTTGATCGTCCCGCTTATGTCTGAAAATCTGCTCGGCGGCCCTGATTTGGTTCATCGGCATCTGAATTTGGTGCATTGCCCCAAGTAACGTTTCCCTGATGCTGCGTACCCGTTGATCCTCGGACATGATGGTTTTTAAGGTCTGAATATGCAGTTCTTCCATTTGCCGGTGTTGCCGGGTGATGTCGGTAATGGTCAGTACCAGGTACTGTTTTGATGCATTCTCAAAGAAGGCATCGGCGTTGACTGCATTTTCTATAAACCAGTTGCCGGCGCAAGAAAACCAGCGAGTTTTGCGGGTTCCTTTACCTTCTATTCTAAATTCACGGTTATGAAAGCCTTGCTCGTTAGTTTGCAACTGGCCCCATAAATCGCCCATTTCATCGCGCAGTAATTGCAGGAAATAGTTTGCAGGCTCGCCTTTATCAAGGTCGGTTACCAGGGCTTTATACATGTGATTATCTAAAATGACCCGATCCTGATTATCGATAACGACCATCGCAATGGGCGATGAATTAATTACCGATTCAATCAATAATTTTTGATTGATCAGCTTTTTTTCCGATTCGTGCGCTTGAGTAATATCCCTATGCATGCCGATGTAATGCGTAATGGTGCCTTGCGCATTTAACATGGGCGCTATCGTCAGGTCGGCAAGATAGCGTTGCCCCGATTTATGTCGGTTACACAACTTGCCGCGCCACACCTTTTTTTTGCTGATGGTATGCCATAAATCGTAATAGACATTGCGAGGGGTGGATTTGTCAGATAACAACGATTCGTTCTTACCTAGCACATCGGCAGGTTGGTAGCCGGTAACGCGGCAAAACTCTTCATTGACGTAAAGAATTTTGGCTTTTTTATCGGTAATGGAAATGGCTATCGGTACCTGTTCAACCGTTTCAACAAACAGACTGTATGGTGTTTTGTCATGGTTTTTATTATTCAATTGATCAAATAAATCAGGCGCAAATTCATCAAGCACACTGGCTAAATTGGTGTGTTCCTGAAGAAAACGTAATGAAATTTTTTTCATAGTTATATCCGTAAACTAAGTGCTTTAAGAATTACTTAGCAAATATGGCGCCAGCTTTAATAGATATGCTGGGTGCCTCGCTCTTAAATCATGTGATTCATTATCACGTGAACTTACAAATCAAGAAAAGCAGGCCAATTGCCGAAAATATTTTGTAAGGTTTGCGACACACAATTTTTTCTAAATGTAGAAATGTATTACTTGCAACAGTTTTTTATGCACCGATTTGGGGCGATTTTGATAGCTCTGGTCTGCCAAACTTGAAGCGCTCGCGCATTTGCACGATTGGCATAATTGCTGCTGTGATGTTGTAAACAGCCTTACAAACAGCCTGGAAAAAACAGTGAGCGAATACCTTCTACTTCTATTAGGCACGGCGTTGGTCAACAACGTGGTCCTGGTGAAATTTCTCGGGCTATGCCCGTTTATGGGAGTGTCGAAAAAACTGGATACGGCGTTGAGCATGGGCTTGGCAACCACCTTTGTGCTAACCCTGGCCGCGATGACCAGCTGGATGCTGGAACATTTTATTTTGGCGCCTTTGCATATTCAGTTTTTACGCATACTCGCTTTTATCTTGGTGATTGCGGCGGTGGTGCAATTTACTGAAATGGTCGTACATAAAACCAGCCCGGTGTTGTATCAAATACTGGGGATATTTTTGCCGTTGATTACCACCAATTGTGCGGTGCTGGGCGTGGCCTTATTAAACGTGCAAGAGCAGTACGGCTTTATGCAAAGCATGATTTTCGGTTTTGGCTCTGCGGTTGGCTTTACGTTGGTGATGGTGCTGTTTGCAGGACTGCGCGAGCGATTGGCATTGATGGCAGTGCCGGTGTTATTTGCCGGTACGCCGATTGCGTTTATTACCGCCGGGATTTTATCCCTGGCATTTATGGGATTTGCAGGACTTTATAGTAAATAGTGTCAGGAAAGAAGCTATGTATGTCTTATCCGCGATTGTCAGTTTAACTTTACTGGGCCTTTTTTTAGGCCTGTTGCTGGGTATTGCTGCCCGGTATTTAAAAGTCGAAAGCAGCCCGATTGTCGATGAGCTGGAATCCTTGTTGCCTGGATCGCAATGCGGGCAATGCGGCTTTCCCGGTTGCAGGCCAGCGGCGGAAGCATTGGCCGATGGCAATGCACCCGCTACGATATGCCCCCCAGGCGGCAGCGCGCTGGCTGAACAGATTGCCGCGTTGTTGGGCTTGGACCTGGATTTAAACGACGTCAAAGAGCCCGAATTATTGGTTGCCAGAGTCAGTGAAGATACCTGCACCGGTTGCACGCGCTGTTTTAAAGTGTGTCCTACCGATGCCATCGTCGGGGCACCCAAGCAAATTCATGCGGTGGTGGCTGATGCCTGCATAGGCTGCAAAAAATGTGTGGATGTGTGCCCGACCGAATGCCTGCAAATGCATCCGATCGAAGTCACCTTACGTAACTGGCGCTGGAATAAACCCAGCCTGCCGGAAGCGAGTAGCGGTATATGTTAAGTTTTTTCACCAGACAGCGCATTCGGGGCGGCGTTCATGCTGAAGAGCGTAAAGCTGAAACCGCCTCTCAGCCCATAGTCAACAACTTCCCGTTACCGAAAAAGTTGTATATCCCTTTACAGCAACATGTCGGTAAGCCCGCCGAACCGCTGATTAGAGTCGGTGACAGAGTGCTGAAAGGCCAGTTATTGGCTTACAGCCAAGGCCTGATTTCCGCACCGGTTCACGCGCCCAGCTCAGGCATCATTCTTGATGTAAATGATTATCCGGCACCGCATCCTTCGGCCTTACCGATTCGCATGATCGTGTTGGAAACCGACGGCAAAGACGAATGGATAGAAACCTGTCCAGTGGCCGACCCATTCCTGTTAACGCCTGAAGATATAAGTTTACGTGTCGGCGCCGCAGGCATTGTCGGCTTGGGCGGTGCGGCTTTCCCCACAGCAGTTAAGCTCAATATGGGGCGCGAGAACCATATTGATACGCTGATTATTAACGGCGCCGAATGCGAACCCTATTTAAGCTGTGATGACCGGCAAATGCAGGAGCGCGCCGAGCAGATTATCGACGGCGTGCGTTTGATGTTGCACGGCATGACCAATTCGCCGGAAGGTGGTTTGGCAGGACAGCCCGGCATGAACACGTGCAATGCCGTGGTGGCGATTGAAGATAACAAGCAGCAAGCTTATTTTGCCATGCGAGCCGCTGCAGAGCTTTTTCCGCAGATAAAGGTGATACAAATTCCTACCCGCTATCCAATGGGCTGGGATCGGCAATTGATCCGTTATGTCACCGGCAAAGAAGTCCCGGTCGGCTGCCGGTCATCGGAAATCGGTGTGACTATTCATAATGTCGGCACCGCTTACGCGACTCATAAAGCCATACGCTACGGACAACCGCTAGTCAGCCGCGTGATTACCGTGTCAGGCGGCGCGGTGGGGCGGCCCATGAATGTCGAAGTGCCGCTGGGAACTTTAATCTCCGAACTGTTCAATTTTTGTGAAGTAAATAGTGAAGACACCGCACGCATCATTATGGGCGGGCCGATGATGGGCGATTCTTTACCGCATTCGGGATTACCAACTGTTAAAGCTACCAGCGGCATTCTGGCGTTAACGCAAAGCGAACTTAAAGATACCGATGAAAAGCCCTGTATCCGTTGCGCCAGTTGCGTGACTGTTTGCCCGGCGGGTTTGCGGCCGCTGGATATGGCCAACAATATCCGCGTTAACCAACTGGATGCGGCCGTCGATATTGGCTTAAAAGACTGTATCAGTTGCGGTTGCTGCTCTTATATCTGTCCGTCCAATATTCCGTTAGTACAGTATTTTAAATATGCCTCTGGCGAAGTGATGGCCAGACAGCAAGCGGCGCACAAATCCGAGCAAACCAAACGTTTGATCGATGATCGCAATGCCCGCTTGGAACGCATTGCCCAGCAGCAACGCGAAGAAGAATTGGCACGGTTGGCTGCGAAAGCTGAACGCGAACGGTTAAAAGCCGAACAAGAGGCGGCAGTATGATTCCACATCTAAAACCCAGCAGCGGCGCGCATGTCGGCGCTAAATCCAGCGTCAGCCAAATTATGTGGCAAGTCATGCTGGCACTAACACCGGCGACGGTATTCGGCATTTGGTGTTTCGGCTGGCCGGCGCTCAATTTGTTTGTGATTACCGTGGTGTCGGCAATGGGGTTTGAAGCTTTCTGTATCCGCCTGGCGGGCAGGGCAGCCACGCCGGTCATTATGGATGGCTCGGCACTATTAACCGGCTGGCTGTTGGCGATGACCTTACCGCCTTGGGCGCCTTGGTGGATAGGCGTGGTTGGCTCCGGACTGGCGATTGTATTAGGCAAGCAAGTCTATGGTGGCCTGGGGCAAAACCTGTTTAATCCGGCCATGCTGGCCAGGGTCGCTTTGCTGATCTCCTTTCCTATCGAAATGACCACTTGGGCTAATGTGTCGCCGCTGTTTTTTTCGGATTCGCCAGGGCTGATCGAAAGCTGGCGCATCACTTTTGCAGGCTTGGAAAATCTGGATGCAACGACTGGCGCGACCACTTTGGGATATATCAAAACTGAATTTTCTCAAAACCGTTTATAGACCGACATCCTCAAGGAATATTCCGGTTTTCTTGATTTTATCGGCTGGACGCGCGGCAGTATGGGCGAAAACTCTGCGCTGTTACTGGGCTTGGGCGGTGTGTGGCTAATCCGTAAAGGAGTTATTCAATGGCAGATTCCGGTGTCGTTATTGTTGACGGTTGTGTTGTTATCTGGCGTTTTTCATCTCATTGATAGTGAGCATTATGTCGGCCCGCTGCTGCATTTAAATTCAGGTGCGATGATGTGTTTGGCATTTTTTATCGCCACCGATTATGTCACTTCACCGAATACAAGGACAGGCCAACTGGTGTTTGGCGCCGGTTGCGGGCTGCTTATTTTCGTTATCCGTACCTGGGGTGCCTATCCCGAGGGCGCGGGTTTTGCCGTGCTGTTGATGAACTCGGCGACACCGTTGATTGATCATTATATTAAACCCCGGATCTACGGGCGTGACCGTAAAGGCAAGCCACTTGAAATACCGAAATAATAATAGGGTCGGAGCGTAAATAATTGATAGTTCCCACGCTCCAGCGTGGGAACTCATCCAGCAACGCTTCGGCGTTGCGTGACGCTAGAGCGTCACAAAGCGGCATTCCCATTTATGCCCCAGAGGATACGCTGGAGCATGGGAACGATTAATGCAACAGAGCGCAAACCATGAAAATTGACCCAGTAACTATCCAACGCTTACAAGACCAAGTCGGTAAATACCTGGAATGGCTAAAGCGCTGGCTGGAACCAGCAAATCTTGCGAGGCTTAGACCCAAGCTGGAATTTCAAACCGGCATCTTAGCGGGCTTCGCGTTAATCGCCAGTGTGTTGCTGGGGGTTACCAATTGCAGTACCGAAGGCACTATCCAACGGCGGCTCGATGAAGACTTGATCAAATCGCTGGAAGAAGTCGTCCCGGCTGGGTTACATGACAACGACATGCTGCAAGACACGCTAACGATCCCGTCGGCGGAATACAACATCGGTGCGAACGAAACCATCGTTTATCTGGCCAAGAAATCCGGCAAAGTTACCGCCGTGTGTTACAAATTTATCGCCCCCGACGGCTATTCCGGTGCGATCAATATGATTATGGGTGTAGACCGCGAGGGTAATATTTTGGGCGTGCGCGTGCTCAATCACAAAGAAACTCCAGGGCTGGGCGACAAAATCGAAGTCACCAAGTCGGATTGGATATTGAACTTTGCCGGTCGCTCTTTGGACAATTTAACGCCGACACAATGGGCGGTTAAAAAAGACGGCGGTGAATTCGACCAGTTTGCCGGTGCCACCATCACCCCGCGCAAATCAGTCCAGGCAATCAATCGCGGCTTGCAGTTATTTAAAGCACATCAGGCCCAACTGATCAATCCTTAAGGAGATCGCCATGTTTCTATCAGAAAGCTTCCGCAAAATCGCCAGCGATGGTCTTTGGAACAACAATATCGTGTTCGGCCAAAACCTGGCGCTGTGCCCGTTACTGGCCGTGACCGGCACAGCCACCAACGGCTTGGGCATGGGCCTGGCAACATTGGTGGTGATTACCGCGTCGAACGGTTTGATTTCGCTTACCCGGCATTTAATCCCCAGTGAAATCCGCATTCCGATTTTTGTCTTACTGATTGCCGCACTGGTGACGTTAGTCGATATTTTAATGAATGCCTGGGCGCACGAACTCTATAAAGTATTGGGCTTGTTCATTGCGTTAATCGTCACTAACTGCGCTTTATTGGGCCGTGCCGAAGCTTTTGCCTCCAAGCAGCCGGTCAAGGAAGCCTTGTGGGATGGTTTTATGATGGGCTTAGGTTTCCTCCTTGTGCTGGTCGCGCTCGGTGCGGCAAGAGAAATCAGCGCAGCGGGCACCGTATTCGCCAATGCCTCATTGTTGCTGGGCGAATCGTTCAGGTTTCTGGAAGTCACCGTTATCCCTGACTACAAAGGCTTTTTATTGATGGCGCTGCCGCCCGGTGGTTTCATCATGCTGGGTTTTTTGATCGTCGGTAAGCGCCTGATCGACCAAAAACTCGCACAAAGAAAACCTGTAACCGTATTACCCCCTGTTATTGCTGAGGAGGAATTATGAATGTTGGAGTTTGCTACGCAGAATCCGATAGACAGCTATGGATGCGGCTGGAAGTGCCGGATAACAGCACTATAGAAGAAACCATCAACCTGTCCGGCGTATTAAAGCTTTACCCCGAGATAAACCTGGCTAGCCAGAAAGTGGGTATATTCGGCAAAATTGCCGCGCTGGATAAGGCTGTAAAGGATGGCGATAGAGTCGAGATTTATCGCCAAATAACCGTCGATCCGCAAACAGTGCAACGGCGCAGACGTTAACGCCAAGGCAGGACAGGTACGGCGGAAACGCTGTTTTTCGGCGAGCCTTTTAATATCCGGTCGCTGTAGACCATATAAACTAAAGTGTTGCGGTTTTTATCATAGAACCTGACCACCTGCATCGACTTGAAAACAAGTGAGGTGCGCTTTTTAAATACATCCTCACCCTCACGTTCGCCTGCTTTGATTTTCGGGTCAAGATTCACCGGTCCGGTTTGATGGCATGACAAAGACGCGTCGGAAGTGTCTTCAGCCACACCGACGGCGCCAGAGATACCGCCGGTTTTCGCCCGGCTGATATAACAGGTCACACCGGCAATGTCCGGATCGTCAAATGCTTCAATGACTATTTTATTGTCCGGCCCAAGGAGTTTAAAGTCGGTATCAACGGAACCGATTAAATCGGCCAGCGCTGAGGTAGTAAAAATCAGTAAAAATAAGCTGCTGACAATGTTGTTTTTCATCACAGAACCCCTTAAAAAATTCAAAAACCTCATTTCCCCGCTTGCATTACCATTAAGCAAATCAAACGCACTTGACGAGAATGGAGCAGGGGTAAAAATCTATTGTATATCTTGCGCAGTGCGTAGTCGGGTAGGTTGGGTAACATCTTCTCGTTGCCCAACATTTTTCGTATATTGATGTCGGGCATAAACAGCATGCCCGACCACAGGGCTGCATTAGCCTTCATTTGAAGTTTAATGTCCACCTCACACATACGGCGTGCCATCTCTGTGGACGAATTCCCAATTTCCTTCAACGAGCAAGGCTTTGAGGTCGTCATCGGGATAGCTCCCTTCGTCTCCCGGTGTTCTGTCGCCGACTTCGAGGTACACAACTTCCTCTGTGGTTTCATTGACTAGGCGGTGTCCGTTGTCTGTACCTGCCTTAAAACCTGCGCACATTCCGGGAGACAGCTGGGTTTGGCCTTCATCGGTGTGTAGTGTCGGCTGACCTTGAAGGATATACACAAACTCGTCTTGCTTGGTGTGTGCATGGCGAAGTGCCGAGACTGCATTAGGAGCCAGACGGGTTAAATTTACGCCAAAGTTTGTCAGGCCAAACAGATCGCCAAGTGGGTGCTTCACTCTGCCCGCCATGCGCGATGCGAATGGCTCCGGATAGACGGAAGGCTTAGTTCGTGCAGGCACATTGGCAGCGGTGCGGAAAATTTCAAGCTAGTTGTCGCCTCAGTGTAAATTTATTATGCGGTTATTTTGTTCTGGTTGGTACGCTCCTGAGTGGTTTTATGTTGGGTTTCGGCATGATCTGGATTCAAATGAACCGTATGGATTCTGGTCCAGTTACGGGTGTTTTTACTCCAGCGGCGTGGATACAAAGCTCGGGCGGCTTCATACAACGTTTTGCGTTGCGCTAACAGCATCTCGTCCAAACCGGCATGGCGTTGCGCCGGGGTCACAAAACCAATGGCGCTATGC
>JAUYMX010000036.1 GCA_030699345.1 Methylococcaceae bacterium | reverse complement strand
TTGAGGTTGTCGCTGTATCAAAAAATATCGTCATGCGTTCATATTCGATAAAAAACAAATATCATTACAGTTATTGGGATTCTTTAATTATTGCCTCAGCTCTACAAAACAACTGCACAGTGTTAATCAGCGAAGACATGCTGCATAACCAAAAAATTGAAAACCAACTGAGCATCATCAACCCCTTCCTTTAAAAACCGAGAAAATAGGATCCAAGGAAAATAGCAGCGGGCAATTTATTAAGGCAGCTCATTCCCATGAATTTGCAGCTAAGTTCTGCCATCAACGGTTGGTGTGTTTTTTTAACAGGATTATAGAAACCTTTAAAAATTTCAATTCATGCTTCGACAGGCTCTGCAAGAACGGATAAGTAATCGATTTAAAAAGACAATCGTTCGCTATGAGCCCTTCGACTACGCTTAGCAGAGCCTTATCGAATTGCAATTTTAAGAGGTTTGCTCAACGTTTTTTTGGATACAGCTCATTAACTTAATGGCCGTGACGAAAGGTGAGAACCAAGCAAATCAACTTATCGAAGGATTTATATTGGCATTTTGATATTAGGTATGGAACGTCCATAGACATCAACACTAACGATGAACTTCATTCGTTAGTATAATCAGACACTGCTGGTGATCACTGTCACATTTATGACTGGTTGTAATACAGTTTACTTAGAAGGCATGTATTATTAGCCTTCTTCAAAGATATGAGCCGGCTCTTGATAAATTCGTTACACCACCAATAAAGATGAATAAAACCCCAGGACATAATCACTATACGGACATGACTTCAGCCAAGAAAAGCCACTTGAGCAAAAGCATTGCCTAAATGGCACTAGCCGGGCCGTTTGATGTGTTAAATGTTTAATACTTTTTTAGTCAGAAAGCATTTTTCTTATTTCCTGTTGTCCTTAATTCCAATTATCAAGAGCAAGCTGATTTGTAAAATGCACCTAGAAATAGTTGGTAAAGCTCATAAATACAACTCAACGGAGATATAAAAATGAGAGACGACGTTACTAATCAGTTAGATAGATTTGTCCATCCTCTTGCTGATGTAGCAACAAAAATAATTGGTAAAAACACAAGAGTGTGGCAATTTGTTGTTATTTTGGATGGTGCTCAAATTGGCTCGGAGTGTAATGTTTGCGCTCATGTTTTAATTGAAGGTGATGTAATCATTGGTGACCGCGTAACAATTAAAAGTGGAGTTCAATTATGGGATGGTCTACGCGTTGGAAATGATGTTTTCATCGGCCCTAATGCCACATTTACTAATGACAAATTTCCTCGTAGTAAGCACTTTCCAGAGAGTTTTTTGCAAACAACCATAGAAGATGGTGTTTCTATTGGCGCAGGCGCTGTCATCTTGCCTGGTATAACGATTGGGCAGGGCGCGATGATTGGAGCTGGGGCAGTTGTGACAAAAGATGTTGTGCCTTTTGCCCTAATGATAGGAAACCCTGCGAGATTTATTAGAACCCTTGAAACTAAAGAGAACAACAAATGAACATTGATTTATGCAAAATAATAGATCTTCCCAAAATTCAGGACCCCCGAGGCAACCTGACTTTTGTTGAATCCGGCAACCAAATTCCGTTTGATATACAACGAGTTTATTATCTTTATGATGTGCCTGGTGGCTCGGAGCGTGGTGGACACGCTCATAAAGATCTACACCAGCTTATTATCGCTATGTCCGGCAGTTTTGACGTGGTGCTTGATGACGGCAAGGAAAAAAAGCGCGTGCATCTCAGCCGTTCCTACAATGGCTTATATGTTTGCCCCATGATTTGGCGGGAACTGGATAACTTCTCGTCCGGTTCGGTTTGCATGGTCCTAGCATCCAACAAATATGACGAATCCGATTACTACCGTGATTATGCGGAATTTATGAGAGCGCGTTGGCAGGTATAAAAATCATACTTAAGCACTGGGAACCTCGAAAAACCCTGCACTTCGATAAACTCAGTGCGAACGGTGTCTTATAAATCAATAAGTTCCGTTCGTGGTGAGCTTGTCGAACCATGAACGGAGTGGGTTTTTCGAGGTTCTCCACTGTATCGACTGACCGCAATGTCGTTTTATATTTTTTTTAGGAATTTAGACACTATAAAATTTTTGCATTTTAATAAGCCCCATCCAACTGATAAATTTGGAAAATTTACATAATTAATGTGGAGAAACTACCATGCAAGTACAAGCTGTAAAACTAGATCAGGGTTGGTATATTAAAGAACTGCCCGGTTTTGAAGAAATTAAAACCGATGTTATCGATATAGATGTTGATTTAACTCCCAATCAATTTCATAGTCTTGACTATAAAGAGTTAAGAGGCATTACCATCATGGAAAGATATTTCGAAAAAAGACAACGAGAAGTTCAAGATTATAAAAATATAACCGAATTACAAAAAAAATTTCGTAAGCAATTTGGTATCTCATCAGGTCAGTTTTCAGAATCAATTGGGGAGCTATAAGTGTATCTATTCGATAATAATTTTGTAATCGATATTATTACAAATAGAGAGGGTATTAGCGAAAAGTATTCTGATATTGTTATTTTTTGCTTAAAATATAAGCAGGCTTATCTATCCACTTCACAATTACATAACTTAAGATTCGTATTTAAAAAACACTACAAAGATTATTATCAGGATTACTTAATCTTTGAAAAGAAATGCAAAATCATTAAAACACCGTCCTATGTAGATTTTGAAACAGCTCTTGCAGAGATGGATATGGATGATTATCTTATTGAATTATCCGCCCAAGTAGTGAATGCTAAAATACTTACATTTGATAAAAAATTTATCGTTATGTCTAACTTGGCGATGCACCCTGATGACTTTTATCAGTTAGCTTTAAGTAAGACAGAAAGTGAAAACATCCCTTTCCTCGATCTTAAAGCAACTCAGCAAGAGTTAAGTACAGAACTAGAACAAAGCTTTGACCGCGTACTTAACTCAGGTTGGTACATACTCGGCCCAGAAGTCGATGCCTTTGAAGCAGAATTCGCCGCTTATTGCGAAGCAAAACACTGCGTCGGTGTTGCCAATGGCCTGGATGCGTTGCATCTGGCTTTATTGGCATTAGGTGTACAACCTGGCGATGAAGTTATTGTGCCGTCTAACACCTATATAGCTACTTGGTTAGCGGTTAGCCAATGCGGTGCAATTCCAGTGCCTGTCGAGCCTGATGCTGCAACCTACAATATTGATCCAACGCGAATTGAAGCCGCAATTACCGCGCGCACAAAGGTAATAATACCTGTGCATCTTTATGGGCAACCCGCTGATATGGCGCCAATATTGGCTATTGCCCGTAAGCACGGTTTACGTGTGCTTGAAGATGGCGCGCAAGCACACGGTTCGCGTTACCAAGGCAAGCGTATCGGTGCCCATGGCGATGTGGTGGCATGGAGCTTTTACCCCGGCAAAAATCTCGGCGCCTATGGCGATGGCGGGGCTATTACCACTGATGATCCGGAAATTGCCGACCGCATTAATGTGCTGCGCAACTATGGTTCCAGAGTTAAGTATGTCAATGAAGTACGTGGCTTTAACAGCCGCCTTGATCCACTCCAAGCAGCCGCCCTGCGTGTAAAACTCAAGGTGTTGGATGAATGGAATGCACGTAGAGCCAATATAGCCGCTCGCTACAGCCATGAATTAGTTAATACGGACTTGATACTACCAACAGTTCCTACGTGGGCTGAACCCGTCTGGCATCTTTATGTAGTGCAGCATCCTCAACGGGAAAATGTGCAAAAAGCACTGCAGGCAGCTGGCATAAGTACGTTAATCCACTATCCAATTCCGCCTCATCTTCAAACGGCTTATGCAGAGCTTAGTTTTGCTGAGGGTGATTTTCCAATAGCGGAACGAATTCATCAAAATGTGTTGAGTTTACCGATAGGGCCTCACCTTGATAATGCAGGTGTTGAAGCAGTAATTGCAGCACTAAAAGCGACAGCGAACGCATGAGTGAAGAGGTAGCTTCTTATCGGCGCATACTGAAAACTTCGTCCATCATCGGTGGATCATCAGTAATCAATATTCTGATTGGATTGGCACGCACCAAGGTGTTGGCTATGTTGCTGGGGCCTTCTGGTGTAGGTCTAATTAGCTTATACACGGCACTCATGTCGACTGCATCATCAATCGCTAGTATGGGAATTGGCACGGTAGGTACACGCCAAATTGCCGAAGCCCATGCTAACGAAGATGTGCATGCACTCGCAGTGGTAAGACGTTCCATGTTTTGGGGAGCGTTGCTGCTTGCTTGCGCTGGGGCATTAGTCGTATGGTCGCTTCGAGAGTTTTTAGCTGTGCGCGTCTTAGGTGGTATTAAGCATGCGGATATTGTTGGCTGGTTGGCATTGGGGGTGGCTTTCTCAGTGGCAAGTGCTTCACAAGGTGCGTTGATTCAAGGCATGCGCCAAATTGGCGACATTGCTCGCATCAGTGTCTACGGCTCCATCCTTAACACTATTTTGGGGATCGGTCTGTTATGGCAATGGGGCAGTGTCGCACTATGGGCTTTTTTATTGATTGGGCCGTTATTTAATTTTTTACTTGGCCATCTGTACGTATCGCGATTACCAAAAGTACAACCCGGAAAAATCACCGTCCAAGAGCTAT
The DNA here is from genome assembly GCA_030699345.1 of Methylococcaceae bacterium. Taxonomy (GTDB): domain Bacteria; phylum Pseudomonadota; class Gammaproteobacteria; order Methylococcales; family Methylomonadaceae; genus JABFRC01. Next base: position 14,794 of record JAUYMX010000036.1, on the reverse strand, counting down.
CCAGACAATGGAAAATGTTGCTGCGCTTGGGCATTCCCTTTATGGGAGCAGGGCTAGCGAATACATTAGTGCAGCTGTGGATTCGAATGTCTGTTAGTGATCAACTGGGACTAGACGCTGTGGGGCACTTTCAGGCGGCATGGGCTATTTCCATGCAATATATTGGTTTTGTACTGGGGGCGATGGTGGCTGATTACTATCCACGTTTAACCGGGGTTATTAATGACAAAGTAGCGGCCTCCAGATTAGTCAACGAACAGACTGAAATTGCACTGTTGCTTAGTGCTCCTGTGTTCATTGCTATGATCGGGCTCACGCCCTGGATAGTTCACTTACTATATTCACCTGAATTTGCACCAGCAATTGAAGTACTACGCTGGCAGATATTGGGAGATGTACTTAAGGTGGTAAGCTGGCCTTTGGGATTTGTAATTCTTGCGTCAGGAGCTGGTAAAGTTTTTTTTTGGACAGAAACCTCAACTTTGCTACTAATGGGTGGGCTGGTTGCGGGACTAATATCCAGCATGGGCTTAGAAATCACCGGTATCGGATTTTTGGCGGCATATGCGTACTACTTGCCTCTTGTATATTTCCTGGCGTGGCGACGAATTCAATTTGCTTGGTCGGCGACCAATATTAAATTACTCAGTGCGGCTTTTTTGATCTGCGTCTGGATTGTATTGTTAAGTCGTCAATCATCTTTAGCGGGTGAAATTACTGCCATCATCATGGCAAGCGTATTCAGTTTGTACACCTTATCAAGATTATCCCGGATGAGTAACGTAAGCGGACCAGTTAGGCGATTAGGTAACTTGGGACGGACACTGACAACAAAATTAGATTTTAAACAATGAATCAACAAGAAATCACATTAAGTAAAGACAAGCCGTTAATAACGTTTGCGCTATTTGCCTATAACCAAGAAAAATACATTCGAGAAGCTATTGCCGGCGCTTTTTCTCAAACCTATTCTCCGCTACAAATTATTTTATCTGACGATTGTTCATCGGATAAAACCTTTGAGATTATGGAAGAGGAAGCAAAAAAATATTCTGATTGTAATGGCATTCATAAAATTATTATTAATAGAAACCCAGAAAACCTTGGTATTGGTGGTCATATTAATAAAGTAATGACACTGGTCGACGGTGACCTAATTGTCGTGGCCGCGGGGGATGATATTTCCTTGCCTGAACGGGTAGAGACAATATATGAAGTTTGGGCGCAACATAACTTCGCGCCGGCATCTATACACTCTGCATATTACGAAATTGATGAGAGCAGTGCTCGTCTTGGATTACCCAAGGGCCGTTGTATTAATGGTTTTAGTAATTTGGACAATAGCTTACGTGGACTTTCTCATGTGCATGGTGCAACACACGCTTGGCATAAAAATGTTTTTTCTATATTTGGCCCGCTTAGAAAAGATCTCATCTATGAGGATATGGTAATTCCTACTAGATCTATGCTTCTTGGTGGTGGTGTTATTTATATAGATACCCCTTTAATTGAATATAGAATATCTGTTGGAGTTACTGGGACTTATGACCAACGATCTCATAAAGAAAGATTATTTGGTGTACATGCCCAAAGATTATTAATAGTACATAAACAGCAATATTCAGATATTGAAAAATATCTTGGAGATACTCCAACAACTAAACTGGCAATGAATTTAGTAAAAAGACAAGAATTTCTATTGAAATTTAAAGAGCAATTGAGCAATTTCGAAAGAATAAATCTTTTATTGCACTCACTGAATAACTCAATAGGAGGGAGGTTTCTATTTCGAGTATTGCTTGTTTATTATGCGCCTAAGCTGTTTGGATTAATTATCTTGCTACAAAACACTTCCATAGGCCTTAAAAATAAAATTAGAGCGAAATTTAAAAATAAGTGAAAACCCGGTTGTCGTATTAAGACAATTCACTTCATAAATTTTCCATACTTCTGGAAAAATATTTACACAAATTTATATATCGCTAAAAAAATACGGTTAAACATAAAGTATTTATGTCAAAACAAGATAGTGTAAAAGTCACGGTAGTTATTCCAACATTTAATGCTGGATCTTATATTGTACAGGCAATTGAATCCGTTCTTCATCAAACGCAACAGAATTTTGAAATAATTGTTTGCGATGACCAGTCTGCTGATAACACAGTTGCAATTGTACAAGCGATGGCTAGTAACGATTGCAGAATAAAATTACTAATAAATAACCTAAACAAAGGCCCTTCGTATTGCCGTAACCGTGCTATATCTGAAGCTAATGGCGAGTGGATAGCCATACTTGATGCAGATGACTTTTACCACCAGGATCGATTGCATCAACTAATAGCAATTGGAGAATTAAATAACGCTGATTTTGTTGCTGACAATATCTTTTATGTCGATATAAACGGTAAAAACCCTAATGTTGCCATTTCAGTAACCACGCCGAATGACGACTTAAAAATACTTACTATAACAACCTTTATAGAAAACAATTACCCGACTAAAATCGGTTTTAAATATGGTTATTTAAAACCCATTATTCGGCGATCGTTTCTTAGAGGTAAGAAAATTCTCTATAATGAAGACGTACGGCTGGGCGAGGATTTTGTTCTATACGTTGAATGTTTGATAAAAGGTGCAGTATTTTTACTAACCAGTCAGTCATATTATTACTATAGAGTTATTGAAAAATCACTAAGCCGAACAGGCAACGATTCTTCATATAAAGAACTAAGCGACAATAATTTAAAATTAATCGATATTGCAAGAATATCTGGTGATAAGACTGCAGTTAAAGCACTGGAAAAAAGACAAACTAATTATGATAAATTGATAATTTATATAGATACCATCAGGCTTATTAAGCATGGTTGTTTTTATGTGGCTACAAAGAATTTATTGGCAAATCCCTCCGCATGGACAACCTGTTTCACGCTAAGTTGTCGATATATAAAAAAGGTATTAGTCAAATGACAGAGCTTAAAATGATTAGTATTGATATTTGTATTGCCACCTATAAACGCCCTGAGCTATTAAGACAATTATTAAAATCACTATCTGAACAAACTATAAATGATACTTATAAGGTCAGAATTATCGTTATCGACAACGATTCTGAAGCATCGGCAAAAAATACCGTCATTAGTTTTTTTTCAGCTACGAATCTGGCATATATATACGACATACAACCGGAGAAAAACATTTCCATAACTCGCAATAAAGCATTAGAACATGTCAGCGCGGATTATTTGGCTTTTATCGATGATGACGAATGGGCCGTGCCAGACTGGCTAAATCAATTATTAAAAGCCAGTCAGCAATTCAATGCGGACATAGTATTTGGGCCAGTATTGCCACAATTTCCTGAAGATACCCCTCGATGGGTATTGCAAGGTGGTTTTTTTAACCGTGACGATAAAACGGGGGCGGTTATGGCTCATGGTGCAAGCGGTAATGTATTAATTCGCGCACCAAAATTATTTAATAATACTTTGTATTTTGATCCGGAATATGGGCTTACTGGAGGCGAAGATACTGAATTGTTTCACCGACTGTATTTACATGGCGCTAAACTGATTTGGTGCAATGAGGCCTTGGCCTATGAAGTGATTCCGCAGGAACGTATGACGGTCAACTGGTTAGTCAAGCGTGCGCTTAGAGGTGGGCAAATTTACGCTAAGGTCTATTTAAAAGATTATTCGTTACCTGATCGCATTATATGGTTTATTAAACGTATTAGTTATCTTGGTATAACTATTATTTCCTTACCTGTGGCTTTTCTTATGGGTAAAAGCCGATGGGTTTGGGTTTTACGTAAACTAATGGCAAATTACGGTCAATTAAGTATGCTATTTACGAATTATGCTTATAAAGAATACAAATAACTATTTTAATATAAATTAACGTTGATATATGACATTAAATCACAAACCCAATATCGGTCGTGCCTATCTACTGCCATTTTTAATTTATTTTACAGTCAACAGCATCGCTTTATTACAGCCTTCCTATGGCACCAATTTACAACAAGATACTAGTGTCATCAATCAATTTACATTAACACTTGCTTACACTACTGCCTTAATATTGATATTAAGGCAGCATGGACTATTATCTTATATATTGAAAAGCGCAATACCCTTGTGTATTTTGTTTTTATTAGTGCTTATTTCATCTTTTTGGTCTTATTTCCCAGAAAAAGTTATTATTTCATTTGTACATAATGTTGGATTATCATTAATAGCTATATGCATGGCAATCTATTTGATTTTTAATAAAAATAACTTTTTTAAATTATTATTATTAATTTTAATGCTATACATTCTTGCCACCATTATCATTACTATAAATATGCCCTATATTGGAATTATGACCTCATCAAATATTTATGACGTTAGCGTGATAGGAAGGTGGCGTGGATTAACAGGGCACCCAAATTCCTTAGGCATAATCTGTTTATTTACAACCTGGGTTTGTACTTGTGTGTTATTTAACTCGAAAAATAGTAAATGGGTTTACTTGCTTGCTGTTGTAACTTTAGCTGGTCTTTTTTACTGCTTACATAAAGCTGACAGCATGACTTCATTAATTTTATCTATTGCTTTATTGCTAGGTATTAGTGGGTTTTCTCTAATGAACAGCTCATCCAGAAACACTAAGCTAATTAAAACTGTGGTTTGTATTTTTCTATTTATAATCGGCTTATTATTTATATATATCCAACATCCAGAGATATTTACGGTTAAATATTTTTTCCATTTAATTGGTAGGAATGAGAACTTAAGCGGCCGCACAAGTCTCTGGGAAATTGGACTTAAAGGCCATGAGGCCAAACCTTTTTTAGGCTGGAGCTTCGACAACCTCAGATCTTTTATGAGTAACTTTAAACTCGGTTATGGACAACTACATAACGGATATCTTGATTTACTTGTTCGTGGTGGTTATATTTCAATTTTTTTATTTATCCTTGTTATATCACAACTTATTTTATCCATAATAAAGCAAGCCTTGGATAATAATAAAGATTACCTCATTGTTTTAAGCTTATTTACCGCAGTTCTAATTCATAACATAACGGAAGCTAGTATAATGTCAAATAGTAGTCTAACGTGGCTAATGTTTTTAATTTCTTATTTTACTTCCTTGCTTACTAATAAATATATTAAACAAAAAATTATCTAATATTTGTGGTGCGACATATTTAGCTAAAAATATTAGCTATATTACAAAATATAAACAGGGGTAATCTTCAATGTTCAAGAATCAGTACCTCATAGCTCAAAGAATATTTCCTTTTGAATTTTTAGAAATAAATCCTGTTGAGTTTAACGGCTTCTATATTTATGTCAATTCTAGTCTGAATATTTCTTCGGCTAAAAATGATGATTATGAAATAATATTAATTGGTTTTATAATTGACCCGCTAAATCCTGATGAGTCAAATAGTCAAATAATTAATAAGCTGGCTACATTATGTAAAACAGTATCGCAATTTTTAAAAGAAACTAGTATATTTTCTGGTAGATATGTTTTAATTTTTAAGACTCAAAATGATTTAATTATGACAGGTGACGCTTGCCATCTTCGTCAAATTAACTTTGGATTTATAGATAATGAATTCGTAATCGGTTCTTCACTTAAAATGATTTTAAAAGCTCTAAGTAGTGAGCCACTTATAAATAAACAAAAACTAGATTTTTTAGACAATAAAATTTATTTAAATAACGAGTCTTCTTGGTACGGCAACGAAACATTTGACGATCGCTTTCAAAAATTATTACCAAATCATTATTTAAATTTAAAAACTACCGAAGTAAACAGAATTCCAATTTACTCGAATAATTATGTAAACGAAGAACAAATTTTGGAATTCGCTTGTTTAATGTTGCGAAATACATATTCCGCATTGACCAAACGATATCAATTAATACAACCGTTAACAGCAGGCTGGGACTCTCGAATTCTACTAGCGGCAAGTAAGAGTAATAAAGATTCAATTAAGTATTATGTATTTGACAAATCTTTAGGTAAATCCTCTGATGTATGGGTTCCTAATAATTTAAGAAAGCGATTAAATTTAGATTTCACATGCATTAGTCCAGAAGAAATAAGAGACGATTTTTTATTAAAGTATAAGCAAGAGCATATAGTACCAAGGGTTCTGCCAAAGACTGAAAATATTCAATATCACTATGACAGAAACTACAATAATAATGTAATTAATATTAATGGAAACTGTGCTGAGATTGCTAGGTGCTATTATGGCCACACTGGCATGAAAATAAGTTTAGATATGTTACTTGTCTTTTCTGGATATAAAAATAAGATACCATTCTTTGAAAATCAAATAGAAAAATGGTATCTCACTGCAAATAAATATTCTGAAGAATATGGCATATCGTTATTAGATATTTTCTATTGGGAACAGAGGCTTGGAAATTGGGGAGCCAACTATCCATTTGAACAAGATATTGCGATTGAAGAAATGTCACCATTTAATAATCGAAGTTTGCTGTTGAGTATATTGAAAATAGATCCCAATAACAGAAAGTCGCCAAATTATTATTTTTTTGAAAAATTAGTACGTATTTTATGGAATGATGTGCTACTTGAACCAATAAATCCCGATGAAAATTTATTTAAAAAACTAAAAAATGGCAATGCCATATTAAAATACTTAGTGCTAAAAACAAAATCATTATTTTAATTATATTAAAAACTATTAATTTAATTTGGCACAATACGGCGTTTATTTTTATTTTAAAAATTAATAAAAAAGTATTATTTACATTTGCCAAGCATATATTATATTCATGACATTTTATTGTGCCGACCCAATTATTTATTTGAGCAATCGTTCTAATTTATTTTCAAATAAGCGGCTTTTAATTACTAAAAGATAACTAAATGAAAAAAGTCATCATCGTTCAATATCGTTTATTGCATTATCGCGTGGAGCTGTTTGAACGACTTCGTAAAGCCTGCGAAACAAAGGGGATTGAACTCCATTTGGTACATGGTCAACCTACTAAACGCGAGGAAAAAAAGCGCGATGTTGGAACATTGCCTTGGGCAGATGTGGTGGTAAATCGCTATGTTTCTATCGGCAATAAAGATGTGCTTTGGCAGCCGTTTCCAGCAAAGCATAACGATGCTGACTTGGTGGTGGTGATGCAGGAAAATCGGTTACTGTCTAATTACCCGTGGCTTTTTTTGCGGGGCCTGCATAAAGTCAAAGTGGGGTATTGGGGGCATGGACGTAACTTTCAGGCCGACCGCCCGGCTGGCTTACTGGAAAAGTGGAAGCAATTTTTAGTGGGCCGGGTCGATTGGTGGTTTGCTTACACCGATATGACCAAAGATATTCTGCTTGCTGACGGTTACCCGACTGAGCGGATTACGGTACTGGATAATGCCATTGATAACGAAGGTTTTTTAGCTGATTTGGCATCAATTACAGTTACCCGCCTTGCAGAGTTACGAAACGAGTTGGGATTGCCGGAAGGCGCGCATGTTGGTTTATTTTGCGGTTCGCTTTATCCGGATAAACGGCTGGATTATATGGTGGCCGCTGCTGACAAGATTCATGCAGCTTTACCTGACTTCCATTTGCTGGTCATTGGTGATGGCCCGAGTGCCGCAGAAATTAAAGAGGCTGCAGCATCACGGCCTTGGCTACATTGGGTCGGCGTGCGCAAAGGCATCGAGAAGGCGGCTTATTTTCGTTTAGCGCATGTGGTGTTGAATCCGGGATTGGTAGGCTTGCATGTGCTGGATGCATTTTGCGCCGGTGTGCCTATGGTTACTACCAGCGACGCACGCCATAGCCCCGAGATTGCTTATCTTAAAGATGGCGAAAATGGTTTGATCGTGCATGGTGATGCCGGTGCTTATGCCGCCGCCATTGTTGCTTTATTACAAAACCCATCGGGTTATACCCAGTTACAGGCGGGCGCGCTGGCTGGTGCGCAGCGCTACACTTTGCAAAATATGGTAGAGAATTTTGCAAATGGTATTGAGCGTTGTTTGTTGATGGCAAGGAAGTTGTAATTGCCTGGCTTCAAGCGTTAGGCCATCAGCAACCAGGGCATGATGTGGTTGGTTGAGAGCTTGCGGCCAACTCACAAAACCACCGTCTAATTTCTGCACAGTTAACGATGTGACGTTAAAAGCAAGGCATCCTGTTCTTCTGCTTTTGTAAAAGGAGCAGTTGACGGCAGTTTTTCAAAGCCGATGCCAGAAAAATCGGCAATTAAACTAAAATGTCAATGTGGTTATGCAAACTTGGCTAAATTCTTAAATGCGTGAAAGGTACGAAAAATGAAATACTTTAATTATTTATTACTTACGATGGCGACTTTATGCTGCTCCAATGCAATTGCAGTGACCTACTACGTTGATGCCTTGAATGGTAACGATAGCAAGAGCGGCACAACGTCAGCCGTTTCTGCCGCTAACGGACCTTGGCAAAGTATTGCCCGCGTCAACACCGCTTCCCTTAACCCGGGAGACCAAGTTTTGTTTAGTTGCGGGCAGTCATGGTATGAAACTTTAAAACCGTCCAGCAACAGTACAACTGCAGCCCAAATCTACTTTGGGTCATATCCTTTAAAATGCGCTGACAAACCTAAAATCACCGGCTTTCGGTCAATCTCCGCTTATAGTTGGCAACCCTACCAAGGGAACATCTGGAAAGCCGCTTTTCCTCAAAATCTGATAATTAATAGCGATCTGTCCAAATCTATAGCAAATTGGACCAAATGGCCATCCGATGCCAGCCAAACCTTTAATGCAACCTGTCCACAGTCGGTAGCTGGATGCATGAATTTTCTTGCCGGTACTTCTGTAAACACCAGTCTCGCTATCAGTCGTTGGTTTCCTTTGATAGGAGGCAAAAAGTATGCTTTAACGGCGTCCATTTTCGTACCCAGCGGCACCTCAGTTAAGTTAATCGTTCGCGAACATGGTAATTCTTACCGCACACTAGGCTTAGTTAAGCCAATTGTCGGTAACGATCAATGGCAAAACGTTAATGTTGAATTCACTTCCACACAGACACTGCCACATGCAAGACTTGATATAGAGGTGCCGAAAACCAAGCAAATCTATGTGAGTTACGCCACTGTGCAGGAGAGTGGCACCCTTGCTAAGCCAAGCTCGGTTGTGTTTGATGGTGATCCGGTAACTATCGCACATCATCCCAATGCAGGACATGATGCGGCAAAACCCGAGTCTATCTATCTTAAAACCGCTGCAGCTTCCCCCTGGTTCAGAGATTCAGAAAATCGAAAAGTCAATTCTAAAATTATTGTTCCTGATTTAAAACTTCCTGTAGACGGCATAATTGATGCTGGTACGAAACTCAGGCTAAGAGAGGCTAACTGGCGTATCAACGACTATACAGTGAGCAGCTTAACCAACAGTGACTTATCAATAACGCCTAATACCCTATATAACCTAGCAAGTGCTGGCTGGGGATTTTATTTTTATGATGCGTTATGGATGCTCGACTCACCAGGAGAGTGGTTTTTCGACGAAACAACACAAACGATGTATTTACGGACGCCTACTAACGAAAATCCGGGTAATAAGGTTTCTATAGCTACCTTAGACACTGCGATTGATTTGAGACACAAGTCAAATATGACGGTTGAAAATATTGAAATTGAAGGTGCTACTAGCGGTGTACTTATGAGTAGCTCCTCAAACGTTACGCTGCAGTCTCTTACCATTCATGACATCAGTGGTCAGGCTATTTTTGGTTGGTCATCTATAAATCCTATTATATCGGGCAATAGCATCAGCAGAGTCGCTATGTCATCTGGTCTTTCGGCCTTGAATGTCGATAGCTCTACGAATGCCTTTATTGAAAATAATGAGTTATCTGAGGTTGGAGTGTTGGTTAAGGCAGGGAAACGAATTTCATTACCCATGGTAGCAACATCTGCAATCTATAGTGGTATGGGGTCAATTATTGCCAATAATGTCTTATCCGGGATCGGAGGATTTGGCATTATTAGCGGCAAGGATAATGACATAGATTCAAATGTAGTTGAGCGGGCATGTTTAAATATAAATGATTGTGGAGCAATTTATGCTTCTCCCAAGTCACTAAAAACTGTAATCCGAAACAACTTGGTTCTCGACGTGTCCGGCGACATGACTGGCGCTCCAGATTCAATGTGGAGACTTGCTAACGGGATCTATCTTGACGAAGGAATTTCTGGGATTTCCGTGACTGGTAATACTGTCAAAGGTGGCACAAACTCAATCCATTTGTATAAAAGCGGTCAAAATACTATCAGTGGGAATATTCTTTACGGTGCCGAAGGATGGCTTCTTCGGCAGCAAGAAGAACGTATAGCAAGTGCCAAAATATCTGGAAATATCATTACTAAAAATCAATTCTTTCCAACTATCGACGACGTAGCCATTTCCAACTCGTTTTATTCTTATATCTCTCCAGATGCTTCTAAATTTGCAACTTACGCTGACAACTACTACTCAACAATTTATTCGCCTTACATAGTCAGAGAAAACAATGTATCAGGTCTTTCAAATGCTTACACACTCAATGAATGGCAGGCGGCAAAAAATACAGCCGGGCAACCGAGAAATAATGACCTAAACAGTGCCGCACCTTCGCCATTGCCTTCATTGACTCAAGGAATAATCGGTAAGGACTTCGTGCTTAACAGTGATTTTTCTACTGGATTAAAAGGATGGAGCTCATGGAATGCTACTGCCCCTAAGGCAAGCCAGATTTTAGAGGGGTGTTTACCGGTGAGTGTTAACTGTATGCATGTTACTGCGGGTGCATCAGACACAATGGTTTCTAGTCCACAATTTACGATTACAAAGGGCAAATTTTACCGAATAACATTTGATCTTAAGACAACATCGGTAAATGCCAATTTAAAGTCGCTCGTCCGTGTTGCAGGCCCCACCGATTATAAGCCATTGATGAAAGTGCCCTATAACATTACCCCATCGACAGATTGGAAACGCCATTCGTTTATTTTTGAGGCTACAGCGACTGCAAACAACCCAGCTATCGCTAATCAAGGCGCAAGATTTGACTTTGTAGGACTCGCTACGAATCAGGACCTATGGATTGCCAATATTGAAATAGTGCCATACGATTCTGTTCTCACACGGACCGATTTGTTAGTTAACAAGACTGATGTGGATAAAACAGTGGATTGCCCTACAAAATTGACTGATCCGGGGTTGTGCTCGCAGTATCATGTTTTTCCTGAAGCTAATGTTGCGGTATGGCCGATTTCAGTGCCGCCACGTTCGGGTCGTATAGTTTTTACTCAAAAGACCACCTTGCATGACTCAGATAATGATGGTGTAGCAGATTCCCAAGATAATTGCGCAGGCACCGCAAGCGGTCTTGCAGTAAACGGAAAGGGATGCAGTTTAGTTGATTAATGAATCTTGGCGGGGGATTGCTTGCCCCGCTTTTCTAGCATAAGTTAAAACTATTTTCGCGCTCCCAAGCCAAAGCTTGAGAGCGCAATGAAAGTATCTTGCTTAAGGATTTACTTGAGGCTATCTCTGGAACCAGATGAAAATACTTGATTACTGAATCAAACCTATATCAGTTGGTAACGGAGTAAAACCAATATCTTTGATAGGTGACACTGGGCAGGAGGTCATTTTTTTGTTGGCAATTATTACGCAAGGATCAGCCACTAGACTACCTTTTTCAATTTTTTGTCCGAACCATTCTGGCCAAGATGCCGACTTCACCCCTGAATTAGCATCCAGTATATTGTAAAGAACTGACAGTTTGCCGGTGGGGGACCAGATTAAATTATCTGCAATGATAGTGGAATACATAGGCATAAAATAGTGAAGTGATAAGCCACTTGGATTAGTGGTAATGATAATATTTCGCTCTATCCTATTGCCTTCCGGCCATTTTTTATTATGCATTGGGAGAGCCAGTTCAGGATATTTTTGTTGCCAAATGTTGGTTTTATAAGGTGAGGTATCAAGATTTTTTTGATTTTGATTCCAATCATAAGTTGGCCAACGAGAATCGACCCAAATAGCATAATCATTGGTTTTAATGTAATTGTTGACAATTTTATTGTCTCGCCCGCCACCCACTTGAATGGCCATAACTCCGGCATTTTCAAAGATGTTGCCACTAACATCAAAACCACTGGCACCATCATCTAAGTAAACTCCGCGAGCACCATCCGGTGATTGATAGACCACTTGGTTTTTTGCCACATCCACGCTCTTCATGCCGTAACCGATAATGTCATGAATGTAGTTGTTACGAATGACATTGCCGCGAAATGACCCGTCACGGCCTGTGTAAATTGCTCCGCAGTCCGAGGCTTGTAAACAAAAGTGATGAATTTCATTTTTTTCAATCAGGTGCTCGTTACCGCTAATCTGAATGGCACTACCTCCACCTTGTTCTAATAAATTATGAGTTACTTTCGTTCCTACTCCTGCTAATTGAATACCGGGCGCGTAGGTCAATATCGTTGTGCCGATGTGATGGATGTGGTTGTTATCTATCACATGGCCGGACGCTTTTAAAGTATTTCTGTCACCCCCAGCAACATCAACACCGTTTGCACCTGTGTGATGAATTTTGCTGCTGCTCAGTAGCACATTTTCGCCATTTACTATTGCCACGCCTTTGCCGCCGACGCTATTGACATCCAATTGATCTAGCACAATATTGCGTGAATTTTTTATGGTTATGGCCGTGCTGGTACTGTGTTGGAAGCTGATATTTTTGAAGGTTAAATAATTAGCGCCATCAGCAATGATGATATTAGGTAATGATGACACTATAGACACCGTGGGGGTTTCGCCTGCCGGGGGCACAAAGCTGATTTTTTGGGTCGCGGCATCATAAATCCATTCGCCCGGCGCGTTTAGTAAAGAAGGTAAGTTTTGAATATAAAAGCGTCTGCCACTATCTAAAACATAGTTTGTTGTTGCGGAAAGCTTAATGGTATTGGCTGATTTATTGACTGAGTCAACCCCAATGTATTGGTCGTACCAATCATTGCCGGCAAATATATGCACTTGGGCGGCTTTAATGTCATCAGTTAAGGCGGGTAATGTTTCGATGGCTGAAAATTGCGTATTTTTATCTAACGGCAATTTTATATGCGCCCAGTCTGTGTCAGGCCAGCGGGCTAATTCCATTTTTTGATCATTCACAAATAATTCAAATTTTGGGGTGTTGCCTTTGATTCGGTAAGTATCGAAATAGGCGTTACTAACAGGCAGTTTTGTGAGGGGGCAATCCCAAAATGTGGTGTTGCGTTTTTTACAGGTAATGGGTATGCCAGCACTTATTGTTACTTGGGCACCGGGTTCGCCTTGCCAGACTATTTTTCTATCTGGTAACCCTGAATCGGTTAAATTGAAATTAAGCGGTGCGCTTAGGTAATAAAGTCCTGTGGCGATGTTTACGTTAACTTTGTCATTAAAGGTATTGTTTTGCTTTAAATTCCTAATGGCTTGTTTGGCGCGTTCAATGGTTTTAAACGGTCCATTGGTTTTATTTGCGTTGGCCGTCTTTAAGGTACCCGCCCATGAATCATTACCATTTGGATTAACATAGTAATCTGTCGCCATGACAGCAGAACTGAAGCACAAGCTTGTTATAATCGCCACGCCTGATAAAACTTTCATAAATTTTTCCTTAAAAAATAAATACCCACACGGGGCATTAAATGCACGATTTGATTTTGCACGAAAACGCCGGGCAATGCCCGGACACATTTAACATTCTGGGTTTAAAGTTCCCTGTCATTGATTATCAATATAGTCTGGACTTGTTTCAGCATTGGATAGCCTCGGGCCAGCCGCATCAAGTATGCATTGCTAATGTGCATACGGTTGTCACCAGTCTTACTGATAAAGATTTAAGGGAGATCAATCAACATTCGTTGATCACCATGGATGGTTTGCCGTTGGTGTGGTACGCCAGAGCAGTGCATAAAGCGAAGATTAAGGAACGCGTGTGTGGGCCGGAATTAATGTTGCGTTGTTTGGATCAAGGTCGAGCACATGGTTGGAAGCATTTTTTTCTGGGTGGTAAAGATGAGGTGTTAACGGATTTGGTAAGCAGTATGCAGTTGCGTTATCCGGGAGTGAATATCGTTGGTTGGCATTCGCCGCCATTTCGGCCGTTATCGCTTGAAGAAGATGAGCAGTTGGTTGCTTTGATTAACGAGCATCAACCTGATTTTTTGTGGGTGGGGCTAGGGGCTCCCAAGCAAGAAAAGTGGATTGCCGCGCATTTAACAAAAGTTAACGCACCGGTGCAAGTCGGCGTGGGCGCGGCGTTTGATTTTCACTCAGGACATGTCCGTCGTGCGCCAGTATGGATGCAAAAATCAGGGCTTGAGTGGTTGTACCGAATGTTGCAAGATCGCCGCTTAATCAAGCGCTACTGCGCAACTAATCCGGTATTTTTAGCGTTGTTTTTGCGGGATTTTGTGGTGGTTAGATGTAGAAAAATATTACGGTATTAGGAATTAAGTGATTGATGAACATTTAGTTTTAATTGGCCATTTATCGGTTTTGCCTCTCTAATGGCTTCACAATACGTTCAACAATTGACTGTTTGATCGTGCAACTCTGTCTACGTGACAAATCGGTCTCTACTGGGCACCTCGAAAAACTCGACATCATGGGATAATACTCCCCAGTCCCATTTTAGTTTCTAAGCACCCACCGCCATGATCAAAGAAAGCCTATTTGCTGCCGAAGAACGTGAAGCCAAGCTCAACAAGTTAGGCGATACCTT
>JAUYMX010000288.1 GCA_030699345.1 Methylococcaceae bacterium | reverse complement strand
AATTTCGAGTAAATCCTCCAGGTCTTGTGGCTCCCCTGTGAGCAAATGGCTGATTTTATCGACCCAGCTTCTTTGCGGGGAGTGTCTACTGGGGGGCTGTTCGTCGCTCATACTTCTGTAACCTCTGTATAGGGATTTTTGATATTTAATTTGTTCAGGATAGCTATTTCTTGCGCTTCCATCTGTTCGGCATCGCTGTCTTCAATATGATCGTAACCCAGCAAATGTAGTACACCATGCACAATAATGTGTGCCCAATGATCGATTAGCGCTTTATGTTGTTGCAGAGCTTCTTGCTCCAAAACCGGGGCACACACTACCAGGTCACCTAGCAAATCCAATTCCACGCCATCTGGCAATTCAATCGGGAAACTTAAAATATTGGTGGGGCCTTGTTTATGCCGGTATTGTTGATTAAGTTCCGCGCTTTCTTGTTCGTCAACGATTCGAATAACCAACTCTGCATCCTGGCGATAATCAGCCAGTGCGGCATCAACCCACGTTTGAAATTGCTCTGCGGTGGGTTGGCCTTCCGATTGGAAAACATCTTGGATTTCCAGTTGATTCATTGTTTGATTTGATTTTTTTGTTCGTAGGCTTCGTAAGCTAAAACGATACGTTGAACTAATGGATGTCTAACCACATCGCGCACGCCAAAAAAAGTGAAGCTAATACCTTCAACTTCTTTTAAAACCTCCAGAACATGCCGCAAACCAGACATTTTTTCTGAAGGTAAATCAATTTGCGTAACATCGCCCGTAACAACAGCGGTAGAACCAAAACCTACCCGGGTTAAAAACATTTTGATTTGCTCGACGGTGGTATTTTGCGCTTCATCCAAGATAATAAAGGCATCGTTCAAGGTGCGGCCACGCATAAACGCCAGTGGCGCGACCTCGATTACACCTTTTTCAAGCATTTTCTCCACCCGCTCAAAACCAAGCATTTCATAAAGAGCATCGTACAAAGGTCGTAAATAGGGATCAACTTTCTGTGCCATATCGCCGGGTAAAAAGCCTAGTTTTTCACCTGCTTCTACCGCTGGCCTGACCAAAATAATTTTACTGACCTTTTCATTTTGTAAGGCCTCTATGGCACAAGCCACGGCTAAATAAGTTTTGCCGGTACCGGCCGGGCCAACACCAAAGTTGATGTCGTGAGTCATGATTTTTCGCAAATAACCTTGCTGGTTGGCTCCACGTCCACGGATCATGCCGCGCTTAGTCTTGATAGCGACAGTAGGTACCTCAGCGTTATCGACACTGGCAAGCACTTGATCTATTGAGGCATCCTGCATAGCCAAGTGAATCAATTCCGAGGTAATTGATTCGTTCGCAGTGCTTTCAAATAGTTTATGCATGACTGCGCAGGCGGCCTGCACCGAACCTTCTTGGCCGGTCACTTTAAATTGATTGCCGCGATTGGCAATTTCAACCTGCAGGCGTGATTCAATCTGCCGTAAATGCGCATCAAATTGACCACAAAAATCAGCTAATCTGTCGTTATCTGCTGGAGTTAAGGAAATTTCCTGTGAAATCATGAAAGACAATTAATTAGTAGCAAGAATTTTATCGATGGCCGACTCAACCATTCGACCACGTAAAGAATTTGGTAAGGCTTCAGCAATTAACACATCAACAAATTGCCCAGCCAAGCGAGGATGACCGATAAAATTTACCACCCGGTTATTCTCAGTTCTACCCTGCATTTGCAACGGATTTTTTCGTGACGGACCTTCTACCAGAACGGTTTGCACCGTACCTATCATGCTTTGCGATATTGCCGTCGCCATCTCATTGATACGTTGCTGAAAGCGATCCAAACGCTGTTTTTTAACGTCTGCTGGCACATCGTCCGGCAGTTCTGCCGCTGGCGTACCGGGGCGTTGGCTATAAATAAAGCTGAATGACAAATCAAAGCCAATTTCTTCGATAAACGCCATGGTTTGCTCAAATTCTTCATCGGTTTCACCAGGAAAACCAATAATAAAATCCGATGACAGTGCGATATTTGGCCGCACTTGCCGAAGCTTACGGATAGTGTCGATATAATAGGCCCGAGTATGACCGCGCTTCATCATTTTTAACACATGATCGCTGCCGCTTTGCACCGGCAAATGTAGATGGTTGACTAGCTGTGGGATTTCCGCAAACGCCTCAATAACATCATCAGTAAATTCGATAGGATGTGAGGTGGTAAAACGAATGCGATCAATACCGTCGACCGCCGCAACGTAATGCAGTAATAATGAAAAGTTGGCAATATCGCCATCACTCATCACGCCCCGATAGGCATTAACGTTTTGTCCGAGTAAGTTGACTTCCCGCACGCCCTGCTTGGCTAGAGAAGTTATTTCTGCAAGCACATCATCCAAAGGCCGACTAATTTCTTCGCCTCGGGTATAAGGCACCACACAGAACGTACAGTATTTGCTACAACCTTCCATGACTGACACAAACGCTTTCGGCCCTTCAGCCCGAGGCTCGGGCAGCGCATCAAATTTTTCAATCTCGGGAAATGACACATCAACTTGCGGCTTGTGCTGACTACGCGCTGCATCCAACAACTGCGGCAAACGGTGTAAGGTCTGCGGACCGAACACAATATCTACAAATGGCGCACGTTTTTGCAGCGCATCGCCTTCTTGACTGGCTACACACCCGCCAACACCGATAATCACATCAGGACGCTTGTCTTTAATTCTGCGCCATTTACCCAGCGCTGAAAACACCTTTTCCTGTGCTTTTTCGCGAATTGAACAGGTATTTAGCAATAAGACATCCGCTTGTTTAGGGTCATCAATCAACTCAAAACCATGGGAAGCCTGCAGGACATCGCGCATTTTGTCAGAGTCATATTCGTTCATCTGACAGCCATTGGTTTGAATATAAAGTTTTTGTGCCATTTTTTTCCTAAGCAATACATCTAAAAATAACCGGGCAGGTACCGCTTGCAAAATTACAAAACTGTAACCATTTATCGTAATCGATAAAAAACACCGAAAAACTACCCATCATTCAGTAACTGGTAGCCATTATAACCTGAACACAACCGCAGCAAACAATGAGGCCCGTATCCCACAGTAAATGCCCCTTAAGTTTTGATAAAAATTCCATCTGCGGGTTCAAGCCGCTGGAAGATCTTGTTAGCCGTTGCTTAAGCTGCAATAACTAAAATAGTCATTAACTTTAAAACAAAAAAGCGGCCTTTCGGCCGCCATTACTTTTGTCATTCGTTAACTTTTGACTTCTTCATATTGCTGGCGATAGTTGTGTCCATAAAATATCTCTGTCACTTCTTTGCGCAATTTTTTCTCAATTTCGAATTTTTGTTCAGCCGTGAGATTGCTTTCTTTTTCAAATAAATAATTTTCGAGCTCAGTTTCTTTGAGCATCATTTTGGTATGAAAGATATTTTCCTGATACACATTCACATCAATCATTTGATAACTGTCTTGTGTATCCAACGCAATGTAATCCTGAATCGAAGTGATTTTATGATCGATATAATGTTTTTTACCGGAAATATCACGAGTAAAACCACGCACCCGGTAATCCATCGTCACAACATCAGACTCAAAGCTATGAATTAAA